>NZ_JBBXMW010000009.1:0-234232 GCF_038442325.1 Methylorubrum subtropicum
GCACGTTCCCACGTGTTACTCACCCGTCTGCCGCTGACCCCCGAAAGGGCCCGCTCGACTTGCATGTGTTAAGCCTGCCGCCAGCGTTCGCTCTGAGCCAGGATCAAACTCTCAAGTTGAAGAGTCAATCCAAGCTGATCACAACATAAACGGAGTGCTCACATCCGATGCTCCGGCGTTTCCACCAAAGCCCGGTGAGCGTTCCGAAACGTCGGTCCAGCGTCATACTCTCACGGCTCGATCTTCCGACCGAACCCGCAAGGACATGAACAAGCCGCCCGCGTTTCTCTTTCTCGATATCTACTTGTCAAAGAGCGCGAAGCCTACACCCGAGGGCGTATCCTTCTGCTGCCGACGCGCCATCATCCCGGTTGCCCGGCCCGATCAGCCCCGTCTTCAGCGATAGTTCCGCGGCGGTCCCGTTCACGCATCGACCGTAAGTCGTTGCCGGGAAGTCCGCCCGAGCGGTCCGCGGCGTCTAGAGCCGGCGAACCGCCCTGTCAACCGTCATCCGATCGACACATCGAAGACACGAAGGACAGCGATCGCCCGATCCAGTCGCCCGGATCAGCCGTGCCGCTCCATCAGTCCCGAAGACCTTCGGTTCGCCTTGCCGCCCAAGTGGTGGGCCGCGGCGCCCCGTCGGTGAGGTGCTTCTACGAGGCCCTCAGCCCGCCGTCAATCGGAAAATCGAGAAAAGTGCGAAAGAGGCCGCCACGGGCCTTCCTGGCGCAGCCGAAGCGCCGCCCAGCAGAGGGGTACCCTCAAAAGCCCTTCTTCACCTGGGCCAGGGCTGCCGCGAGCCCCTCGGCCACGCGCTCGCGCTCGGTCGGGTCGGCATCGCGGGCGACGACGACATGCTCGCGGCGGGAGATCAGGGTGAGGCGGCGCAGACCGAACTCCTCGTCGTCGAGCCGGGCGAGCTTGGTCCAGAGCGGGTTGAAGCGCCATTCGCGGCGGCCGCCGCGGGGATCGATGCGGGCGAGCGAGACTTCGAGGGGCGAGATCGCCACCTCCTCGAACGAGCGCCCGCGCTTGAAGCTCACCTTCAGCGCGACGTAGAGCGCCAGCATGTCGAGGCCGAAGAAGCCGGCGACGGGCCAGAAGCCCGCGCGCCAGCAGGCGATCGAGGTCACGAGCGAGACGGCGCAGCACAGCACCATCACGATCCGGAAGCCATCGCGACCGAGCGATTGGTTGGGGCGGATGACGGCCGTGTAGAGCGGGCGATCCAGGGTCGCCGGATCGAGGCCGTCGGGATGGGCTGAGAGGTTGCCGCTGACCATGCGGGCAATATAACGCGTCGATGCCTCCGAGAAAGCCTGCGCCGCTCATTTCCGATACGGAAGAGCGTCTGTCCAAAACTATCGCAGGCAAGAAGCCGGCGAAGAAACCGGGCAAGGCCGGGGCGAGCCTCGGCCCCGTCCTGAAGGCCTGCGTCGAGACGACCCCGGCGGCGGTGGACGACGCCACCCTGGTCGCCATCTTCGAACGCCTTCGGCAGGCCGATCCGGAGCCGCGCTCGGAACTCCAGTTCCAAAATCCCTACACGCTGCTCGTCGCCGTGGTGCTCTCGGCCCAGGCGACCGACAAGAGCGTGAACTTGGCGACCGAGCCGCTCTTCGCCATCGCGGACACGCCGGAGAAGATGGTGGCGCTCGGCGAGGAGCGGGTCCGCCACTTCATCCGCACCATCGGCCTGTTCAACACCAAGGCCAAGAACGTCATCGCGCTCTCGCGCATCCTGATCGGACGGCACGGGGGCGAGGTGCCGCGGGAGGCGTCCGAGCTGGAGGTGCTGCCCGGCGTCGGCACCAAGACCGCGAGCGTGGTGCTCAACGTCGCCTTCGGGGTGCCGCGGATCGCGGTGGACACCCACATCTTCCGGGTCTCGAACCGCATCCCGCTGTTTCCCGCGCCCACGACCGACAAGGTCCAGGCCGGGCTGGAGGCGCGCGTGCCCGAGCCCTACCGGCTCAACGCGCATCACTGGCTGATCCTGCACGGGCGCTACACCTGCAAGGCGCGCCGGCCGGATTGCCCGCGCTGCCGCATCGCCGACCTGTGCCGATACCCCTCCAAGACGACGGACCTCACGCCCATATCGGACTGAGACCACTCAGCGATCCGGCTTCCGCCGCAGCCCTGCGGGCATTGCCGTGCAAGGCCAACGCGTTGTGCTGCAAAGCCCGTTCCGGTACAGAGATGCTACGGCGGCCGGGACTATTTCCCGCGGACTGTTCGGGTCCCTGGAAAAAGCTCCGGCTACCCACCCGCCAGACGGGTCGCCGCGCCGCGGATTCGCTTCAAGGCCAGTTCGGAAGGAGCCCCGGCCCCATGGACTTCCTCAAACCACGGTACACGCCTATGAACCGCCGCCGTCGCATCTACGAGGGCAAGGCGAAGGTCCTCTACGAGGGACCCGAGCCGGGGACGCTCATCCAGCACTTCAAGGACGACGCGACCGCCTTCAACGCGAAGAAGCACGAGGTGATCGACGGCAAGGGCGTGCTGAACAACCGCATCTCCGAGTTCGTCTTCCAGCACCTCAACGACATCGGCGTGCCGACGCACTTCATCCGCCGGCTCAACATGCGCGAGCAGCTGATCCGCGAGGTCGAGATCATCCCGCTCGAAGTGGTGGTGCGCAACGTCGCCGCCGGCTCGCTGGCCACGCGCCTGGGCCTGGAGGAAGGCACCCAGCTGCCGCGTTCGATCATCGAGTTCTACTACAAGAACGACCAGCTCAACGACCCGATGGTGTCGGAAGAGCACATCACCGCCTTCGGCTGGGCGACGCCGCAGGAGATCGACGACATCATGGCGCTGGCGATCCGCGTCAACGACTTCCTGTCCGGCCTCTTCCTCGGCGTCGGCATCCGCCTCGTCGACTTCAAGATCGAGACCGGGCGCCTGTGGGAAGGTGACCTGATGCGCATCGTCGTCGCCGACGAGATCTCCCCGGATTCCTGCCGGCTGTGGGACATCAAGTCCTCGGACAAGCTCGACAAGGACCGCTTCCGCAAGGATCTCGGCGGGCTGATCGAGGCCTATACGGAAGTCGCCAAGCGGCTCGGCATCATGTCCGAGAACGAGAAGGTGCAGACCAGCGGGCCGCGGCTGGTGCAGTGACGCCTAACGCGGCGGGGCCGGCTCGAGGCCGGTCCAGCCGCGGCGCGGGGCGACATGGGTCGAGAGGTCCGGGTCGAGCCCCGGATGGTAGTGGGGGTCCTGCGCGAGCAGCGGCCCCCATCGCTTTTTGAGCGCCGCGATCTCGGCGGCGTGGCGGGCGGCGGCTTCCGGCGAGGGGCGGCGGCTCGCCGATTCGCGGTGATGCAGCACCGCGCCGCCGACGAAGAGGGTGCGCAGGCCCGCCGCGTTCAGGCGCAGGCACAGGTCGAGATCGTTGAAATCGACCGCGAAGGCCGGATCGAAGCCGCCGATTTCTTTGAATTTTTGGCGCTCGATCACGAGGCATGCGGCGGTCACCGCCGCGACCGAGCGGGTGGCGCGCAAGCTCGAAAAGTAACCCGGAGCGCCCGCGCCGAAGAAACGGTGGCCGTGGGTGGCGAGCCCCCCGGTGCCGAGCACGATGCCGCCGTGCTGGATGCGGCCTTCGCCGTCGATCAACCGGGCGCCGACCGCACCGACCTCCGGCCGCAGGGCCTCGCGCACCATGCGCTCCAGCCAGTCGGGCTGCTCGGCCTCGACATCGTTGTTGACGAAGGCGAGCACGCTGCCGCGGGCGACTTCCGCCGCGCGGTTGTTGATGGCGGCGAAGTCGAACGGGCCGTCACAGTCGAGGATGCGGGTGGCGCCCGAGGCGCGCAGTTCCTCGAAATAGGCGAGCGTCGCGGGATCGCGGCTGCCGTTGTCGCAGATCAGAATCTCTTTCGCCGGCCAGTCGGTGCGGGCGCGCAGGCTCTCGATGCAGGGGCGCAGCAGGTCGAGCCGGTCGCGGGTCGGGACGATCAGGCTGACGCGGGGGCGCGGCACCGGCAGGGGGCGCTCCAGGCGGATGACGCCGTCCGGCTCGACGAAGGCGAGGGTGTCGCCCTCCCCCGCCCGGTCGAGGTCGCGCCGCACCGCCTTCAGCCGGGCGCGGCGGGTCTCGGCGCGGGCCCCCTCCCCTCCCCCGTCGCCGCCGAGCGTCGAGAGCGAGAGCAGGCGCGGCAGGTGGCGGACGGCCCGCGGGTCGAGGCCGAGGGCGATGTCGAGGGCGGCGGCGCCGGGAACAGATTCGGTCGCGGCCACGCGCGCGCGGCGCAGGACCAGAACGGGCCCGAGCCAATCGACTGCGCGCAAAAAATCCAGGTCGAAGGCGGGGCGCAGCAGCGGCAGCCAGGGGCCGCCGGGCCGGATGCGGACGAGGGCGTCGCCGTAGAGGGCGTGGAGCGAGGGATCGGCAAAGGCGGCGGCGATGGCCTCAGTTGCGCCCGCGACGAGGGCGTGGCCGGGGGCCGCGAGGAGGACGAGGGGCGGACCCTCGGGCGCGATCCGGACCGAGCCATCGGGCACCGGCTCGATCCGCTCGATGCCGTGGCGGACGAGTTCCCCGTCCGGCTCGCAGGCGGGCACCGGGCCGGCCCAGTCCAGGCGGTGATGCGCGCCGGTCAGCGCGGCGAAGGCGGTGGCCGCCCGCACCCGGCGACCGGCGAGGCGTGCGGTGAGGATCGGCAGCAGCCGGCCGGGATGCCGGGCCGCGCGAACGAGGCGTCGCAACAAGTTCGGCGCGGGCGCGGCGGCGAAGAGCAGGGCGTCGGGGAGCGGCGCGCCCGTCATTCGAGGTCCTCGCCGAAAGTCGTGAGCGACAGGGCCGGGTGGTAGAACGGATCGTGGCGGATGGCGTCGCGCCAGCGCTCGGCGAAGGCGGCCGCTTCGCGCTCGAACCGTTGGCGGGCGGCGCCGGACGGGCGCCCCCGGCTGACCGATTCGAGATGGGACAGGACGGCGTGCGGTGTCCAGACCGTCTTCCAGCCCGCCGCGCCGAGGCGCAGGCAGAAATCCACGTCGTTGAAATCGACCGCGAAGTTTCCCGCGTCGAAGCCGCCGACGGCCCGGTACTTGTCCGCGCCGACCGCGAGGCAGGCGGCGGTGACGGCGGAGACCTCGTGAGCGACGCGCATCCGGCCGAGATGGCTCGGCGCTTCGGCGGGGCGACGGCGCAGGATGTGGCCGGCCTCGCCGCCGAGGCCGACGACCACGCCGGCATGCTGGAGGCGCCCATCCGCGTAGAGGAGTTTCGCGCCGACCGCGCCGACTTCCGGCCGCACGGCCTGCGCCACCATCGCGTCGAGCCAGTCAGGCCGCAGCACCGCCACGTCGTTGTTGAGCAGGACGAGGATTTTTCCACACGCGATTTCGGCGCCGCGATTGACCATGGCCGCGAAATTGAAGGGGTGCGGGAAGGGCTCGATGCGCACCCGCGGGTCGGCCCGCAGCCGCTCGTAGAGCGCGAGCACCGCCGGATCGGTCGAGCCGTTGTCGACGACGATCAATTCGATCGCCGGGTAGTCGGTCCGCTCCAGCACGTCGGCGGTGACGCGGGTGATCAGGTCGGACCGGTCGCGGGAGGGGATGACGATGCTGACCAGGGGCGCGGGCTCGGGCCGCGGGCGGTGCAGGTCGAGGACGCCGTCGCGGACCACCGGACGGGCGGGATCGCCGGCCGCGGACAGGCGCGCGTCGAGAAGCGCGGCGCGCTGCGCCGTGTCGTCGGGCCCGAACGCGCGGCGGCACAGGATGCGCGGGAGATGGACGACGCGGGTCGCCTCGCAAGCGTCGAGTTCGAGGGCGGTCGCGAAGCTGTCCGGCGCGCCGACCGGCCGCGGGGGCAGACCGGCGAGGAAGGTACGGGCGACGAGGGCCGGGGCGCCGAGAACGCCGCCAACGCGGGCGAGATCGGGGCTCCAATCCGGCTTGAGCCGGGGCGCGGGGACGGCCTCGCCGACCTCGTCGTCGGCGTAGATCAGATCGGGATCACTCTCACGGATCGACGCCGTGAGCAGAGCCAGGGCCTGCGGGGCGAGGCGGTCGCCCGGCCGCAGAATCCCAAAGAAATCGGCGTCGCCGCAGAGGGAGAGAGCCGTGGCCTCCGGGTACCAGGCCGTCGCGTGGATGCGAGGATCGGAGACGGGTGCGGCTCCCGAGAGATGCAGCGTCCAGTTCGCGTGGCTCTGCACCGTGAGCGCCGCGAGCGTGTCGGCCACCGCGGCGGGCGGCGCGCCCTCGCCCGCGAGGACGAGGCGGATGCGGATGTCGGGGGCGGGCGTCTCCGGCGGGGGCGCCTCGCCGCGCGCCTCCCGCCACGCGGCGTAGCCGGAGAGCGGCGTGACCGCGCAGGCGCCGCGCAGGGAATCGCGCCAGCGCCGCTCATCGCGCCGCAGCAGAGCGCGCAGGGCGCCGGCGGCGTGCAGCGGGCGCTTGGCCAGACATTCGGCGAAGACGTTGTTCGAGCTTCGCGCGCCGACCCGCTCCAGGGTGAAGCCCGCTCCCGCGGCGATCTCGATGCCCTCGCAATCGGCGGGCAGGTAGCCGAGCCAGAAGGCGCGGCCGAGGGCGACACCCGGCAGGACGAAGCGGTCGATGCGTCCGCCGGAACGGCGCAGGCGCAGGAGCGGGCGCTGCGGCCGGCCTTCCACGGCCAGGGCGTAGCGCAACACGATCCAGCCGCCCAAGGTCTCGGGCGGCAGGACGAGACGGCGATCGAACAGCGGGTCGTCGTTCGCCGTGAGGGAGAATGGCGTCGCGCGGCCCTGCCACAAACCGTCCGGGGAAATAGTCAGGCGGCCGCTCCCCGGGCGGGCGATCCGGCCGTCATTGGCCCGGCACCGGGGCTTCGCTCTGGGCGGCGTCGGCCGCGGGGGCGGGCTTGCGGCGGGCCACGGGCTTGGCGGCCTTCTTGGGCGACAGGGTCACCTCGATGTCGTAGCCCATCGCCTTGTCGGCGGGCACGACGAGATCGTTCTCGATCACGCTCGCCTCGCCCTGGGCGGTGCCGGCGGGCACCGGGATCGTGACGCGGTGGGGCCGGCTCATCACCGGCTTCTCGCCGTAGGTGATCGAGACGGTGACCGGCGCTTCGAACCGGCCGGGCGCCCCCGCGGGCCCGAGCATGGCGCGCAGCTCGACGCCGACGCGCACGGACACGGAGCCGTCGCCCCGCGCCCGGCACTCGCGGCTGAGCCGCGACACCACGATCTGATGGCGCAGGCGGGTGTTGTCGCCGGCCGCGCCCGCGTAAGCCTGGATCGCGGCGCCGCCCTCCGGCACGAACACGTTGGGGCAGTAGACGTCGTCGGGGTCGAAGGCCTTCGGCGCCATCAGGCTGCCCCCGCCCCCGCCGCCGTCGCCCGTGCCGCCGCCCCCGCCGAACAGGTTCTTGAAGAAGCCGCCGGATTCGGCCTGCGCGCCGCCGGTGAGCGCCAGCCCGAGGATCGCGGCGAGCCGCGCCGCTCTGGTCATCCCGCGCATGCCGCCCTCTTACTTCAGCGCCTCGAAGCCGGTCCCGAAGCCCTTCATCGAGACCGGGATGCCGACGCCCTCCTCCGGGGTCTGGAACACGATGAAGGTCGCCTGCGCGCCGCCCTTGAGCGAGCGGATCAGGCCCTCGTCCATGACGACCTCGGCGACGCAGCCGGTGGTGAGGCAGCGCACGAAGCTCGCCCGGCCGATATCGGTCTGGTCGATCTTGAGGCCGAGCCCCGAGGGCAGCAGCACGCCGAGCGGCGCCACCACGCGCAGCAGGTAGCCGCGGTTGTCCGCGGTCTTGAGCATGATAACGACGAGCGTCAGGTTCGGCCGATCCTCGGCCGCCACGTACTGCACGAGCGCGCATTGCTCGGCCTTGGCGCCGGCCGGCGTCTCGCAACGCAGCTGCCAGTCGTCGAAGGTGTTGCGCACGGTGCCCTGCGCCGCGGCCGGGCCGGCGGCGAAGACCGAGGCCGACAGGGCGGCGAGCGCCAGGGCGCGCCACCCCGCGGCCGACCGCATCACCCGACCCACGCCCGAAAACAGACCCACGCGGCAGCCCCTCGTCGCTCTCATCCGAACCCCGCGAAAGCGAAAGGGTTGGGACCATGCGGGTCACCCGGTGTCAAGCAATCGCGGCAACGGTGTGTCCGTGACGCTACCGTCCGGCCTCGGCCTGCTCTACATAATGGTCAAGCTCGCCCCCACCGGGATCCACACCATGCGCCGCCTCGCCCTCTCGGCCCTCGTCTCGGGTCTCTTTCCGGCCCTCCTCCTCGCTGGCAGCGGAAGCGCCCTCGCCCTGTCGCTGCCCTTCGAGGAATCGGACTACCTGCCGCCCCAGGCGACCACGACCTATGTCGAGCGCTCCCTCAACGGTCAGGCGCCGCTCACCATCGAGCACCCGCCGGTGGAGCGGAACCCGCGCGGACGCCGCCGGGGCGATTCCGCGGCCATCGCCGGCTTCTGCCGCGACGGCGGCACGATCATGCGCCGCGACGAGTTCGGCCGCCCCGCCTATCTCCGCCAGCGCGAAGTCTGCGACAACGTCGCCCCGCGCCAGATGTGGCCCGGCCACGTCGATCCCCGCCCGACCTGGCCGGCGGAGCGCGTCCACGTCCGCAGCCGGGCGATCGTGACGAAGTACTGAAACCCGAAAAATCAGCCGTAGCGGTGCAGCTCCGAGCCGTGCCGCTTCAGCCATGCCTCCGCCGCATCGACGTTCGGGCAAAGCTCGTGCGCCAGCGCCCAGAAACGAGCCGAGTGATTCATCTCGCGTAAGTGCGCCATCTCGTGGGCGACGAGGTAGTCGAGCACGATCGGCGGCGCGAGGATCAGCCGCCAGGAAAAGTTCAGCTCGCCCTTGGCGGTGCACGAGCCCCAGCGGCTGCGGGTGTCACGCAGCGTCAGCCCCGCGGGGCGCCGGCCGAGCCGGTCGGAATAGGTCGCGATCGCCTCCGACAGGTCGCGCCGGGCCTCGCGTTGCAGGAACTCGCGCACGCGGCGCGGCACGTGCGGCGCCTCGCCGGGCACCGTGAGGGTGGCGGCCTCGGGATCGACCGCGACCGTGCCGCGGCCCTCGCGGTGGACCAGCGCGTGCGGCACGCCCCGCAGCGGGATCGTGGCGCCGGGCTCGAACGGAACCCGCTCGGGGATGCGGGCGAGGCGGGCGGCGATCCAGCCGCCATGTCCTTCCGCGAACTTCTGGGCGGCGGCCAGCGACGAGCGGGTCGGCAGCGTCAGGATCACGGCGCCGGTCGCGCTCGAGACCCGCAGCGTCAGGCGCCGCGCGGTCGGGCGCCGGAGGATCGCGATGGAAAACGTCCGGCCTTCGTGATCGATCGCGATATGGTCGGGATCGGGCCGTCGCAGGAGCGCGCGCAACATGGGCGGGAATTTAACCGGCCGGACCCGTCCGAACCATCCCGCCCACGCTCCGTTCACGTGCTTTTCGGCACAGGTTAAGCCGGATTGTCCTGCATCTCGCGGATGAAGGCGGCGATGCGCGGGGCGATGACCGCGCGGTAGCGCGAGCCGTTGAACACGCCGTAATGCCCGACCTTCTCCTGAAGGTGGTAGGCCTTGCGGGAATCGGGGAGGTTGGGCGTCAGGTCGAGGGCCGCCTTGGTCTGGCCGACGCCGGAGATGTCGTCGTTCTCGCCCTCGACCGCGAGGATGGCGCAGCGGCGGATCGCCGAGAGATCGACCGGCTTGCCCTTGTGGCGCATCTGCCCCCGCGGCAGGGCGTGATCGACGAACACCGTCTGCACCGTCTGGAGATAGTACTCGGCGGTGAGGTCCATCACGGCGAGGTACTCGTCGTAGAACTCGCGGTGCTTCTCCGCCGAATCGCCGTCGCCGGTGACGAGGTGGTGGAACATATCGGAATGCGCGGTGACGTGCCGGTCGAGGTTCATCGCCATGAAGCCCGACAGCTGCAGGAAGCCCGGATAGACCCGGCGCATCGCCCCGGGGTTCGGCGGCGGCACCACGGTGATGCAGTTCTTCTCGAACCAGCCCATGCCGCGCTCCTGGGCGAGGCAGTTCACGGCGGTGGGCGAGCGGCGGGTGTCGATCGGCCCGCCCATCAGCGTCATCGAGACCGGGACGGCGGGATTGTCGGCCGCCTCCATCATGGCGACCGCAGCGAAGACCGGCACGGCGGGCTGGCACACCGCCATCACGTGCAGGTCCGGCCCGAGGTCGCGGAACATCGCGGTCAGGTACTCGATATAGGTGTCGAGGTCGAAGCGGCCCTCGAGCAGCGGCACCATGCGGGCATCCGACCAGTCGGTGATGAACACCTGATGGTTCGGCAGCATCGCCTCGACCGTGCCGCGCAGGAGCGTCGCGTAATGGCCGGACATCGGCGCCACGATGAGGAGCTTGGGCTGCGGCTTGGACGGCCCGCGGTTCAGCGCCCGCTCGAAGGCGATGACGCGGCAGAACGGCCGCTCCCACACCACGCGCTCGAACACGGGCACGGACTGGCCGTCCACCTGCGTGGTCGCGAGGCCGAAATGCGGCTTGCCGTAGCGCCGGGTCGCGCGCTCGAACATCTGCAGGGCGGCGGCGGTGGAGCGGGCATAGGGGCCGTAGGCGAAGGGGTTGCCGGGGTTCTCCAGGCTGTGCCGCGTCATGTCCGCGGCGATGCGAGCGGGCGCCAGCATCGCGCGCGCCGTCTCGTACCAAGCGTAGGCCAAGTCCATCTCGTCGCTCCCCTTCGCGACCGAATTTCCGCTTCTCTTAACCGATGTTGGTTTCGAGAGGATCACAGATTTTCGTGTGCGGCGCCGCGCCGCCCGTTTCCGTCGCGGGGTGTGGCCCTATCGTCAGCCGCACCATGATCGATGCAGCCCCCGAAATCGGCCGACCGGCCGGCCGCCACCTGCGGCTCGATACCTTCGTCCGGCTGCGCTGGCTCGCGCTGACCGGCCAGAGCGCCGCGGTGGTGGGCGCACAGTTCGGGCTCGGGCTGAACCTGCCGTTCGGCTGGTGCTTCCTCGTCATCATGGCCTCGTGCTGGCTGAATCTGGCCCTGCGCATCCGGTTTCCGGCGAGCTACCGGCTCAGCGATGATTCGGCGGCGCTGCTGCTCGCCTTCGACATCGTCCAGCTCGCTGCCCTCCTGTTCCTCACCGGCGGCCTGCAGAACCCGTTCTCGCTGCTGTTCCTCGCCCCCGTGCTGATCTCGGCGACCGCGCTGCCGCCGGAACGGACGCTGGCGCTCGGGCTCCTCGCGGTCGGGCTCGCGACCCTGCTCGCCCTGGTGCATCGGCCGCTGCCCTGGTTCGCCGACGGGCGGATCGAGCTGCCGTTCCTCTACGTCTCGGGCGTGTGGACCGCGATCCTGCTCGGCACCGCCTTCACCGGCGTCTACGCGTGGCGCGTCGCCGAGGAGACGCGCCAGCTCGCCCAGGCGCTGGCCGCGACCGAGCTCGTGCTCGCCCGCGAGCAGCACCTGTCGCAGCTCGACGGGCTGGCGGCGGCGGCCGCGCACGAACTCGGCACGCCGCTCGGCACCATCATGGTCGTCGCCAAGGAACTCGACCGCCTGCTCGGCCCCACCGCAACCCCGGAAGTCGCCGAGGATCTGGCGCTCCTGCGCGATCAGGTGGCGCGCTGCCGCGGCATCCTCTCGAAGCTGACGTCGCTGGGCGAGGACAACGAGGAGGGCGAGGGCTTCCTCCAGACCGTCACCTTCGGCCACATCGTCGAGGAACTGGTGGCGCCCCAGCGCGCGCTCGGCATCGCGGTCGCGGTGACGAAGCAGGGCGAGGGGCCGGAGCCGGTCTGCCGCCGCAACCCGGGCGTCATGTTCGGGCTCGCCAACATCGTCGACAACGCCGTGGACTTCGCCGATTCCCGCGTCGAGATCGAGGCGCGCTGGACCCTCGAACGGGTCTGGCTCACGATCCGCGACGACGGGCCGGGCTTCCCCAGCGAGGTGCTGCTGCGGGCGGGCGAGCCCTACGTGACGACCCGCAGCCGCAAGGGCGGCGCGCGGGCGGCGGAGGCCGGCGGCGACGCGGTCGGGGCCGGGCTTGGCCTCGGGCTGTTCATCGCCAAGACCCTGATCGAGCGCTCCGGGGCGCAGCTCGTCCTGTCCAACCTCACCGGGGCGGAGGAGCACGGTGCGCTGGTGCGGGTGTCCTGGGCTCGTCACATTTTCGAGAGGGACGTGATCGCGGCGCAGCCCGTTGCGCACAATTCACTGCGACCCCTGCCAGAACGCGATGCCGCACCCATATAAAGCATTCAGAGGAATGTTAGCGATGAGGAGCACCGCATGCTGACGCAGAGCGGGACGACGGTGCCGGGCCAGGACACCGCCTTTCTTTCCGAGACCGATCCCCTTTCCGCCTTCACCGATCGCAGCCTGCTGATCGTGGACGACGACAAGCCGTTCTCCACCCGCCTCGCGCGGGCGATGGAGGGCCGCGGCTACGCCGTGCAGGTCGCCGAGAGCGTGAGCGAGGGCGTCGCCGCCGTCGAGGCCAAGGCCCCGGCCTTTGCCGTGATCGACATGCGGCTCGGCGACGGCAACGGGCTCGACGTGATCGCCCGCCTGAAGGAGCGCCGCCCGGAAGCCCGCGGCGTGATCCTGACCGGCTACGGCAACATCGCGACCGCGGTGACGGCGGTGAAGCTCGGCGCGTTCGACTATCTCGCCAAGCCGGCCGACGCCGACGAGATCCACGGCACGCTGATGGCGCAGCCGGGCGAGCGGGCCGACCCGCCGGAGAACCCGATGTCGGCCGACCGGGTGCGTTGGGAGCACATCCAGCGGGTCTACGAGCTGTGCGGGCGCAACGTCTCCGAGACGGCGCGGCGCCTCAACATGCACCGCCGCACCCTGCAGCGCATCCTGGCCAAGCGCGCCCCGCGCTGAGCCGAACGACCCGAACGTCACGAGGCCGGCGCCAGCGCCGGCCTTTTTTCTTGGAGACGTCTTGCGTGGTGATGAACCGGTGGACCGATCCGTTGCAGCCGAGTTTTAATCCCGCTTCTTTTCGATTGCCGATATAATAAAATTCACATTTGCCCACGGTGGTGTAGGTGTCATGCATTGCTGACAGTTGCGGGCGAAGGAGCGCCGGGCTAGTGCGTGGCAAAACGGACGCTACGGACCGCCCGCGCATGCGCAACATGATCACGATCCTGAGCCTGATGGTGCTCGTCGGCACGGAAGTGTTCGCCGCCGCCATCGCGGCCGGCTGGGCGCTCGCCGGCCTGTTCGATCTCGGCGACACGGTCGGCCACATCCTGATGGCGCTGTTCAGCCTGCTCGCCGCCTGGATCATGTTCCAGCTCTGGCAGCGCGCGGTGAAGGCCGAGCCGTTCCGTCCGGTGAAGGGCTCCTGAAGGGTTTCGCACGAACACCCCGCGATCATCGCCTGTCGGCTTCCCCACGCTTCCCCGGTGCCGACGACCCGGCATCCGCCGCGTATCCCAACCGAGTGCCACCCATGAAAGCCCGCATCGTCGTCACCTTGAAGACCGGCGTCCTCGACCCTCAGGGCAAGGCGATCGAGGCGGCGCTCAAGTCGCTGAGCATCGACGACGTATCGGGCGTCCGCCAGGGCAAGGTGTTCGACCTCGAGATCGCCGGGGAGAACCGCGAGCAGGCCGAGGCGACGCTGAAGGCGGCTTGCGACAAGCTGCTCGCGAACACCGTCGTCGAGAACTACACGATCGAGATCGCCTGATGCGCGCGGCCGTCGTCGTCTTCCCCGGCTCCAACCGCGACGGCGACGTCGCCCGCGCGCTGACCCGCTCGGGCGCCGAGGTCGTCAAGGTCTGGCACGCCGACACCGAGCTTCCGACCGGCACCGACCTCGCCGTCGTCCCCGGCGGCTTCTCCTACGGCGATTACCTGCGCTGCGGCGCCATCGCGGGCCGCGCCGCCGCCATGGACGCGGTGCGGGCCCACGCCGCCCGCGGCGGCCTCGTGCTCGGCATCTGCAACGGCTTCCAGATCCTGTGCGAATCGGGCCTGCTGCCCGGCGTGCTGATGCGCAACGTCCAGCGCCGCTTCATCTGCCACCGCCAGTTCCTGCGGGTCGAGCAGACCGACACCCGCTTCGCCTCGGCCTACACGAAGGGTCAGGTCATCGACGTCTGCGTGGCGCACGGCGAGGGCAACTACTTCGCCGATTCCGACACGCTGGCCCGCCTCGAAGGCGAAGGCCGCGTCGCCTTCCGCTACTGTGACGCCGCCGGCACCCTCACCGAGGACGCCAACCGCAACGGCTCGCTCAACTCCATCGCCGGCATCTATTCGGAGCAGCGCAACGTGCTGGGGATGATGCCCCACCCCGAGAACTTCGTGGACGACCTCGTCGGCGGAACCGACGGGCGCGGGTTGTTCGACAGCCTCGCGGCGTAACGCTCTTCACCTCCACGCAAAAAGGCTCCTCCCTCGATCCGAGGGAGGAGCCTTTTTCGTTGGATTCCGTCTCACGCCGTCATTGCGAGGCGGAACTGAGGCAATCCAGGGCTCCGAACTCTCCGGAGAGGTCGCGCCGCTGGATTGCTTCGCTCCGCTCGCAATGACGGAGCGCGCAATCAGTCGGCCTTGGCGACGCCGTCGGGGCCGACCTTGATCTCCTTCGAGCCGTCGGGGAGCGCCACCGAGATCTCGTACTCCACGGCGTTGCCCTCGCGCTCGACCTCGGCCTCGTAGGCCTTGCCGCCGCCGGCCTTCTGCTCGGCGATGGTCAGCGCGTCCTTCAGCGAGACCTTGGCGTTGTTGAAGTCGGCCACCTTCAGGCGGGTGAAGTAGCGCTCGATCGGCTGATTCTCGCTCTTGTAGAGCTCGCCCGTGTCGGCGTTGATGCCGTGCTCGACCAGCTTGCCGTCGGGGTAGACGACCTTGATGCTGTAATGGGCCGGGTTCTTGCCGTCGGCGAGCTCGAAGTCGGCGTCGATGGCGCGGCCGCCGGCTTCCTTGCCCTCGGCGGTCGAGATCGCCTGGGCGAGGCTGGTCTTGGCGAGCGGGGCGGCCTGCCACTCCTTCATGTCCTTGCCGGCCGCCGTCGCGGTGCCGGAGGCGGCGGGCTTGTCGGCCGGAGCCGTCGTGGTCGTGTTGGTCTGGGCCGAAGCGAAGCCGGCGGAGAGCGCCACGAGGGCGGCGGCGGTGGTCAGACGCGTGAACATGGCGGAGCTTTCCTTCTACGAGGCCCTTATCGGGTCGCTGGAAACGCCAAGTCCGTCCGTTGGTTGCCGGGGATGGCGCGAGGAATTCGCGCATCCCGTTGGAACCATTCGCCTCTTCGGTTCTGAACCCGCTTTCGCGTCAGTGCCCCTCGAACTCCATGAGGGTGCGGACCGTCACGCCGAGGTCGCGCAGGCGCTGCGCCCCGCCGATCTCCGGCAGATCGATGACGAAGCAGGCCGCCACCACCTCGGCGCCGAGCTGGCGCAGGAGGTTCACCGCCGCGGTCGCGGTGCCGCCGGTGGCGATGAGGTCGTCCACCAGAATCACCCGGTCGCCGGGGCGGATGGCGTCCACGTGAATCTCGATCTCGTCGGTGCCGTATTCCAGCGCGTAGGCGGTCGAGACGGTCTTGTGGGGCAGCTTGCCCTTCTTGCGGATCGGCACGAAGCCCGAGGAGAGCTGATGCGCCACCGCGCCGCCGAGGATGAACCCACGCGCCTCGATGCCCGCCACCTGATCGATCCGCCCGCCCGCGAACGGATGCACCAGCGAATCGACCGCCCGCCGGAACGCCCGCGGGTCGCTCAGGAGCGTGGTGATGTCGCGGAAGACGATGCCGGGCTTGGGGTAGTCGGGAATCGAGCGGATCGATTCCTTGAGGGCGGAGTGGCGGCGGGCTTCCATGCTCGGACTCGCTTTTTTCGAAGACTTGCCGCGGGTTAGATCAGATGGCGGCGTGGAGGGCCAGCGGGGCGTCTCAGAGCCAGATTATCCACCCCGTCATTCCGGGGCCGCGCAGCGGAACCCGGAATCCACCCGTGATGCGCGGCCCTGCATGGCGTCGCGGCCAGTCATGGATTCCGGGTTCGCCTTCGGCGCCCCGGAATGACGGGGGGGGTGGCGCTCAGGAAGCGTTCGCCTTGCGCAGCAAGGCGATCAGCTCGCGCTGCAGCACCTCGTTGCCGCAGGCCACCGAGCGGGCGGCGAGCGGTTCGGCGCCGCCGTCGGCGCTGGAGACGAAGCCGCCGGCCTCGCGCACGAGGATGATGCCCGCCGCGATGTCCCAGGTCTGGAGGTCGCGCTCCCAGTAGAGGTCGGTGCGGCCGCAGGCGACGTAGGCGAGGTCGAGCGCCGCCGAGCCGAAGCGGCGGGTGCCGCCCGACACCGCCATCACGGCAGCGACTTCCTTGAGCAAGCGGCCGTGGCTGCCGCGGCCGAGATAGGGCGTGCCGTAGGCGACCAGCGCGTCGGCGAAATCCTGGCGGCCCGAGACGCGCAGGCGGCGGTTGTTGAGGTAGGCGCCCTTGCCGCGCTCGGCGATGAACAGCTCGTCCTTGATCGGATCGTAGATCACGCCGGCCACGATCTGCCCGTCGCGCTCCAGCCCGACCGAGATCGCGAAATGCGGGATGCCGTGCAGGAAGTTGGTGGTGCCGTCGAGCGGATCGACGTGCCACGTGTGGCTCTTGTCGGTGCCCTCGACGTTGCCGGTCTCCTCCAGGATGAGGCCGTAGCCGGGACGCGCCTTCATCAGCGCTTCCTTCAGCACCTCCTCGGCCTTCCGGTCGGCGGCGGAGACGAAGTTGCCGGGGCCTTTGCGCGAGACCTGAAGATTCTCGATCTCGCCGAAATCGCGCTTGAGCCCGCGGGCGGCCTTGCGCACGGCATCGACCATCACGGTCATGAGGGGAGAGTTGATCATGCGGTCTGGCTCGGGGCGCCCGGCGAGGGCGCGCTCTTGGATCGTTCGGGGATGATTCTCGGCCCGGTTCTATACGGGTTGGCGCCGCGTGCCATGGCCCTTCCGCAGATCGGGCATGTCGCGACACCGTAAAACGGCGTCAGAGCCCGAGACTTTGCAGCAAAGCGCGGGTTTCGGCCGCGGGATCGGCCGAGCGCATCAGCCCGCCCATCACGGCGATGCCGGCAGCACCCGCACCGAGACAGGCGGGCGCCTCAGCCGCGCCGACGCCGCCCAGCGCGAAGACCGGGATCGGCAGGGCGCGGCAGGCTTCGAGCGCCGAGAGGCCGAGCGCCGGGCCGTAGCCGGGCTTGCTGGCGGTGAGAAAGATGGGGCTGAGCGTTGCGTAGTCCGCGCCGGCCTCCGCTGCCGCCGCGGCCTCGATGGGGCTGTGGGCCGAGACGCCGATCAAGGTTTTGGGGCCGAGCGCGGCCCGCGCCTGCGCGATGTCCGCCGCCCCTGCCGCCCCGCCGAGATGGACGCCGTGGGCGCCGGTTTCCGCGGCGAGCGCGACATCGCCCCCGGTAACGAGGCGCCCGCCGAGGGGCGCCAGGACTCCCAAAAAATCGAGGGCGAGGGCGCGGCGGGCCGCGCGGTCGAGGTCGCGGTCGCGCAGCCAGACGAGGCGGGCGCCGCCCGCTGCTACCGCCCGCACCGTCTCGGCGAGCGGGCGGGGCGCGCCGTGCCGGTCGGTGACGACGAGGAGCGGCGGCAGGCCCACGCCGGCTACGAGCCGACGAGGCCGAGCTGCGGGCTCGACGGCTCGGCCCGGCCGCGGCGGGGGATGCGGCCGGCGAGATGCGCGAGGCGGCCGGCCTCGACGGCGTGGCGCATGGCGCCCGCCATCCGCACCGGGTCGTCGGCCTTGGCGACCGCGGTGTTGATGAGGCAGGCCGCCGCCCCGAGTTCCATGGCGATCACTGCGTCCGAAGCCGTGCCGATGCCGGCGTCCACGATCACCGGCACCTTGGCCCGGCGGCAGATGAGTTCGATGTTGGCCGGGTTGGCGATGCCCATGCCGGAGCCGATCAGCGAGCCCATCGGCATCACCGCGGCGCAGCCGATGTCGGCGAGCCGCTCGCAGATGACGGGATCGTCGTTGCAATAGGGCAGCACGGTGAAGCCGTCGTCGATGAGGTGGCGGCAGGCTTCCATCAGTTCGGTGACGTCCGGATAGAGCGTCTCGCGGTCGCCGATCACCTCGACCTTGATCCAGGTGGTGCCGAGCGCCTCGCGGGCGAGTTCGGCGGTCATGATCGCGTCGCGGGCCGTCTCGCAGCCGGCGGTGTTGGGCAGGAAGCGGGCGCCTTTGAGCTTCTGGAACGTGTCCGAGCCGTGGCCCTGGAGCGAGACCCGGCGGATCGAGGCGGTGACGACCTCGGCGCCCGACGCCCGCACCGACTCGGCCATGATCGCCTGGCTCGGATAGCCCGCGGTGCCGATGAACAGGCGCGAGGTCAGCCGCACGCCCGCGATTTCGAGCGCGTCGTCGGCGAGAGCGGGATGCAGCGTGGTGTCGTGATGGTTCATGGAATCAGCCTCCCTGCATGGCGCGGACGATCTCGATGCGGTCGCCCTCGTTGACCGGCGTCTGCCCCCAGGCGGCGCGGCGCACGACGCGGCCGTTGACCGCGATGGCGATGCCCTCGGGGCTCTCGATGCCCCGCTCCTCGGCTTCCGTGGCGAACAGGGCGGCGAGGTCCGCCGCCTCCCGCTCGCAGGCCTCTCCGTTGACGGTCAGCCTCACGCGACGGCCCTCCCTTCGCTCGTTGGTGCAAAGCGCGCCCGGCCGAAGCCTTGGGCGAAGTCCGGCAGCGCGCCGTCAGTGATCAAAGCGGCAACCGCGTCGGCGGTGGCCGGCGCCAGCAGGTAGCCGTTGCGGTGGTGGCCGGTGGCGACGACGAGGCCGGGGGCGGCCTCCTCGATGATCGGGGCGTCGTCGTCCGAGGTCGGCCGGAAGCCGCTCCAGACCGCCTCGACCTCCATCTCCTCGACGCCCGGCAGGATGCGTCGCGCGCCCTCCAGCAGGGCGAACAGGCCGCCCGCGGTGACGCCGGGCTTGAAGCCGCAATCCTCCACCGTGGCGCCGACGATGAGGCCGCCGTCGCCCTTCGGCGCCATGTGGACCTCGGCGGTCCAGACCATGCCGGACAGCGTGCCGGTGCGCCGCGTGGTGCGGAGCGCCAGCGACTGCCCCTTGAGCGGGCGCACCGGCAGGCTGAGGCCATCGGGCAGGAAGCCGGGCTGTCCGCTCCAGGCGCCGGCGGCGAGGATCACGGTGTCGGCGGCGACGACGCGCTCGCCGGCCCGCACCCCGACGACCCGGCCGCCGCGGCGCTCCAGGCCGTCGACGGCGGTTTCCTCAACGATATCAACGCCGGCAGTCTCGCAGGCGCGCAGCAGGGCCGCCATGACGAGGCGGGGATCGACCTGGGCGTCCAGCCGGCAGAGGATGCCCGCGGTCACGTTCGGGCGCAGCAGCGGCTCGCGGGCGCGAACCTGGGGGCCGGACAGCCACTCGGCGGCGACGCCCGAGCGCTTCTGCAGATGGAAGCGGAAGCGCAGGCGCTCGACCTCGTCGCGGCCGACCGCCAGCACCACGGTGCCGTCCTCGCGATAATCGATATCCGTACCCGATGCTGCCCGAAGCCTATCGCGAAAAAGCGGCCATCGGCGCAGGGATTCGAGCGCCAGAGGCAGCAGATGGTCGGAGCCGGGCTCGTGCTCGGCAGCCGGCGCCAGCATGCCGGTGGCGGCCAAGCTCGCGCCGTCGCCGACACGGCCGCGCTCGATCACCGCGACGGAGCGACCGGCCTCGGCCAGCCGCCACGCGATCGACAGGCCGATCAACCCGCCGCCGACCACGACGGCGTCGGCGCGCGGAGGCAGGGAAGCGAAGCGGGGGCGGGCGTCGAGGCCGCGGCGCCGCTCGAACGGGGACGTCAGAATCTCGGACATGGTCACGCAGTCCGCGGGGTTGCCCGCAGGGACCGGATACCGTGAGCTTCCGATGAAGCGGCGCGCCTTGCGGCGACGCGTCAGGTCCAATCCCTACGCCGGTATGAGCCGGATCAGGTTCGAAGGATTTCCGCGCTGCCGGTGACGGCAATAGCGGTTTCTCAGCCCCTTGGCGGGGATCTCCCTGGAACGTTTTTCGATGTGGGCCCCCGCGCGCGCCGGGTCAATCCCCTCTGCGGCACTCGGGACAAATCGATCGTTTCGATGGAGGCGCGGTCCACCCTCCGGCGCGATCGGGCGCGGGCGGCGACGCTTCCTTCACCGGCGGATCGTCCGGTGGGGCCGGGCGGCGTTCGGAGGGGGCGGGCTTGGGTCTGAAGGACATTGCGGTGCTGCTCGGGCTCGCCGTCGCGGCCGGGGCGCTGGCGCCTGCGCTCGTCAAGGCGCGCCTTTCGGAGACCGGCGGCCCGGAAAAAGCCGCGAGCCCGGCCGCTCCGGCCGAGACCGGCACGGTGGCGCTGCACGCGGCGGGTCACGGCCACTTCTACGCCGACGCCGTGATCGAGGGTCGGACGCCGCGCATGGTGGTCGATACCGGGGCGAGCCTGTGCGCGCTGCCCGAGGACGACGCCGAGCGGCTCGGCCTCCGGCTGCGGCCGGGCGACTTCACCCGCGAGGTCGCCACCGCCAACGGCCTCGTGCGGGTCGCGCCCGTCCGGCTCGGATCGGTGCAGATCGGCTCGATCGTGGTGAGCGACGTCGAGGCCGTGGTGGTGCTCCGCGGCCGGCTCGGCACCGGGCTGCTGGGCATGTCCTTCCTCAAACGCCTGCGCGACTTCAGCATCGCGGGTGGGCGGCTCACGCTGCAGGGTTAGGGGCGAAATTCGATCGGCTTGACTGTGGAGAGGGCTGCTGCGGGTGGGGAGCGGGCATCGGCTCATTGCCTTACGAGCGACGTTGTCTGCAGGGCGCAACCGGCAAGATTATTGCTTAGAAGTCCGACGACGCTGGCCGGTGTCTTTCTTCCTAGTTGGTCTGACCTCTTCCACGCATTCCGGTTTACCGCTAAACACGCCTTAGCATGCCTACGATCGCGTCATCCGTTGTCCCGCCGCCGAAATCCTGGGATGAATTTGAGGACATCACGCTTGCCGCTGCCAAGCTACGCTGGGGCAGTGATGACTTCTACCGTCATGGCCGCTCGGGTCAGAAGCAGGACGGGGTCGATGTTTACGGGCTAGACGACAAAAATCGCCAAATCGGGTTGCAGTGCAAAAACACGGTAGACGGAGTGTCGTTTGCCGTTGTCGAGGCTGAAGTGGCCAATGCCGAGACGTTCGAGCCGACCCTGGATCGCCTCTATATAGCCACAACAGCGAAGCGTGACGCCACGCTTCAGAAGCAAATACGCATCCTCTCGGCTAAGCGGCGAAAGGCAGGACAGTTTCGGGTCGACATTCTTTTCTGGGACGACATTTGTCAAGATATCGCCACCAATGATGATATCTTTTTCTCGCATTATCCCCAGTTTCGCAGCAAAGTTAACGAAGTTCGGGCACATGACCGCGCACGATACAACGAGCTAACTGCTTTACTTCGGTCTGACGGCGTTATCGGTTTCCTAGACCGCAACAACATGGCGGGTTTTTCGTTCCTAGAGGCAAAATTTGAACCGCTTAGACAGTTCTGCTATGAGTGGAACCAGCCGGAGAGAGAGTTTCTGCTGCCTGAACTCGAAGAAATTCGAAGGGCTCTCTGGGACAAGGTGAACTCTTACACCGATCTTCTGGCAACGGAGACCTTCCCTACTCGCCATCCCGACCGCCATACTGTACCTCCCGAATGGGAACATGAGCAGCCTGAGCGGTTCTGGCGAGTAGTGAAAAAATTTCACGAGCTCGCGGGTGAGATCGTCACTTTGCATCGTGATTTGATTCGAACTGGGAAGGCTCAGCTAATCGCTGGTAGCTAACTTTGATGAAAGAGCGCCTCGGCCGCAGGGTGGCGGAGACGCAACGCTTCCGTCGGCGCTCGTTGGGGCATCCGTCCAGTTCCCTTGCCGGCATAGCTTAGTCCATACAACCTGGGGCGGCGCTGTGCGCGAACGTCGCCCGGCCGCCTCATGCTGCGTGATCTTAGCCAAATTGTTTTCCAAAGAGCGGACTTCCTAAGTGTATGTGATGGATCGAAAGCAGCCTCTTACGCGGTCAACCTGATCGAGTTCAGCCCCTACCCCGCCTTCGCCAGCGGCTTCGATTTCCGCTCTGGCCGGAACACCGCCATCGGCTCGGGGAAGCCGTCGAGGGGGTGGCTTCCGAGCGGCTCGGGGTCGCCCCAGAGGAAGTCCACGAAGGGTTTCGACATCAGCAGCGGCTCCTGCAGCGTGCGGTTCAGCCGCGCCAGACGGCTCGCGAGGTTCACGTCGCGGCCGATCACGGTGAAGTCGAGGCGGGTGCCGGAGCCGACATTGCCGTAGGCGGCCTCGCCGTGGTGGAGGGCGATGCCGGCATCGACCGTCTTGCCGGCGAAGCGCCCGACCGAATTGGCCTCGGCGAGGGCCGCGAGGGCCGATTGCGCGGCGGTGAGCGCGCCCTTGGCGGCGCTGCCCATGTCGTCGCCGGGCTCGCGGAAGATCGCGAGCAGGCCGTCGCCGAGATATTTCAGCACCTCGCCGCCCTCCCGCTCGATCGGCGGGACGAGGCAATCGAAGAAGGCGTTGAGGAGATCGACCGCACCCTCGGGCGTCAGGTCGGCGGAGAGGCGGGTGTAGTCGCGCATGTCGGCGAACAGGATCGCCGAGCGGATGCGCCGCACCTGGCCGCGGCGGATGTCGCCGGACAGAATCGCCCGGTGCGGCTCGTCGCCGACATAGATGCGCAGCACCGTGTCGAGCTGCTTGTTGAGGAGCCGCATCTCCATCACCGCGGCGAGCGTCGGCATGACGAAGCGCAGGATCGCGATGTCCTCGTCGCGAAAGCCGTCGCTGGAGCGCGTCGCGAAGGTGATGCCGTTGCGGGTGCCGTTGGTGAAGATCAGCGGGGCGACGATGTAGTGGGTGTAGCCCGCGGCCTTCAGCTCGGGGATGACGGCGTAGGCGCCGTCCGGCGTCCGCGCGAGGTCGAGCACCAGCCACTCGCCCGATTGATGCACCGTGTAGAACGGGCTCTCGCGATAGGCCTTCTCCGAGGCCTCGCCGTGGGGAAACAGGCGGACGCTCGAACCCTCCTCGCGGGTCCAGCGCCGGCCGACGCCGGAATATTCCGAGTGCAGCGTGTCGATGGCGGTGGTCGCCCGGTCGATCGGCACGCCGATGGCGTCGAGGCGCTGGGCGAGGCCGGCGAGCAGATCGTCGGCCTTGGGCAGCCGGGCGCCCTCCCCGAGCAGCCAGTCGCGGATGCCGACGCAGGCTTGCAGCGCGCCGAAGGGCACGTCCTCGGCCTCCGATCCGTCGGCCAGCGCGGTCGGGGCTTGTCGCGGGGCGTCCTCGTCGAGCATCGGCCGAAAGTGGTCACTTCGCCGGCCAAGGCAAGGCTTGCCCGGATCATAGCCCCCGCTCCCGGCACCCTCGTGGATGTGGGACGCCGGGTCAATCGATCGGGACGCCCGGTCAATGCCGCCCGCCCGCCCCTGCCCTACACGCGAGGTGGGGAGCCGCGAGGCGCGATTCCCGCGAACGCCCTACGGAAAGACCGATCGACCATGCTGCGCCAAGCCGTGAGCCTCTCCCTCCTCGCCGCGACCCTGATGGCCCCGCTCCCGGCGCTGGCCCAGGGCAAGCAGGACTTCACCATCGTCAACCGCACCGGCTACCAGATCGACGAGGTCTATGTCGGCCCCGTCAGCCAGCGCCATTGGGGCGAGGACGTGATGGGCAAGGATGCGATCGGCGACGGCGAGAGCGCCAACATCACGTTCAACGGCGGCTCGAAGGCCTGCAAGTGGGACATCAAGGTCGTCTACAATGACGGCGACGAGTCCGAGTTCCGCGAGGTCAACCTGTGCAACGTCAGCACCGTGACCCTGTTCTGGAATCGCAAGTCCGGTACGACGCGCTTCGTCGTCCAGTAGTCTTGCGGTCGGGCCGCGCGGGAAGAGGGGGCTCTTGTCGCCCGCGCGGCTTAGAGCCGTATCCGACCTGATCGCATCAGGTCGGATACGGCTCTAAGTCTCTGCTTTGCCGCGCATTCTTTCGACGAACCGGTGTCCACTTCGTCGGAATGCGCTCCGGGCTGAATTTGCGCAGAATCGTGAAGACGCTGCGGCAAATGACGGATTGCCAGTCCAGCCGGCACGACGGATAAGCTCGGATCGAGGCTTCGTCTTGCATCCGCGGGAGAACGGGCCGGCTTTTCCGGTCTTGCCTGCCCGTGCCGCCCCACGCCTTCACCTTCTCATCCACCGACGCGCCGGACGGCTTCGAACGATACCGCGACCTGTACAAGGCTGGGTCCGATGCCGCGGCGACCGGTGCCGGCTTCGGCGCCTCGGTGAAAGCGCATCGGGTCGGTCGCCTGCTGGTGTTCGACCGGCATCTGCGCGCGGTCGAGCACAGCCGCGATCCCGCCCGCGTGCGGCGCGATGGCTTCGATCACTTCACGCTCCAGCTCCTGCGGGCGGGCCGCTTCCACGGCGGTCCGCTCGGCGACGAGCGGCGCATGCGGCCGGGCGAGGTGGTGCTGTTCGACCTGACGCGCCCGCAGCGCACCCGCATCGACGACGCCCGCTTCGTCACCGTCTCGATCGCCCGCGACGTGGTGGAGCGCGCCGCGCCGAACGCCCGGCGCCATCACGGCCAGCCCCTGCCGGCCGCCGCCTCGGGGCTGCTCGGCGACCTGATGGTGTCGCTGATGCGCCGCGGCGCGACGCTGCCGCCGACGGCCTCCGACAGTACGGCCCGGGCGCTGGCCGAACTGCTCGCCGGCACGCTCGCAGAGGTCGAGCCCGTCGGCGACGCCGCCGCTGCCGTCCTGGCCACCCAGCGCCTGGAGCGGGCTCAGGCCTGCATCGTGCAGCGCCTGTCCGATCCCCGCCTCGATGCCGAGGCGGTCGCCGCCGCCGCGGGCCTGTCGCGCAGCGTGCTCTATCGCCTGTTCGAGCCGTTGGGCGGGGTGGCGCAGTTCATCCTGGCCCGGCGGGTGGCCGCGCTCGCCACGGCGCTCCGCAACCCGGACGAAACGCGCTCGATCACGACGCTGACCTACGATCACGGCTTCTCCAGCGAGAGCCATTGCAGCCGCGCCTTCCGCGCCGTGCATGGCCAGCCGCCGGGGCGCTTTCGCGAAGCCGCGCGCGCGGCGCGCCCGGCGGGCGGGGATGTGATGGACGCGTGGTTCCGATCCCTCGCCTGATCCCCCGCTCCGGTGGCCTGTCCGGCTGGCCGCTCGTGGCTTTGCTGGCCGCGATGCAGCTCACCGCCTTCGCCGACCGCTTCCTCCTGACGCTGGTGGCAACGCCGGCCAAGCAGGCCCTGTCCTTGAGCGACACGCAGCTCGGGCTGCTCCAGGGCTCGGCCTTCGTCCTGCCCTACGCGCTGATCCTCCCCTTCCTCGGCACGCTCGCCGACCGGGGGCGGCAGCGCGGGCTGCTGCTCGCCGGCCTCGTTCTGTGGAGCGGCGCCACCCTCGCCTGTGCGTTCGCCGAGAGCTTTGCCGGGTTGCTCGCGGCGCGCCTCGTCCTCGGGATCGGGCAGGCGGCGTTCGCCCCCACCGCCCTGTCGCTGCTGGCGGCGCGGCTCGACCGGCGAAACCTCGGCCGCGGCGTGTCCGGCCTCACCACGGGCGCCGCGCTCGGGCGCAGCCTCGCGCTGCTGCTCGGCGGGCTCGTGCTCGGCTGGCTCACGGCCCGCGACGCGCCGCTGCTGCCGGGGCTGGCGCCGTGGCAGACGCTGTTCGTCCTCGCCGTGCTGCCGAATTTTTTTCTGGTTCCTCTCCTGATGACCGTGCGTTCGACGCCGCGGCCGGTCCGCCCCGTGAGCGCGCGGGTCGCGCTGGCCTGGATCGGGCGGCGGCGCGGGGCCTACCTCGCGCTGGCTGCCGCCGCCACGGCCTCGGTGCTGATGAGCCAGACGCTGGGGGCCTGGGCGCCGACCTTCTTCGTGCGCCGTTTCGGCCTGACGCCGGCCGAGAGCGGCCTGTGGCTCGGGCTGACCGCGGTCGCGGCCGCACCCTTCGGCCATCTCGCGGGCGGCGCGATCCTCGACCGCCTGCGTCGGAACGGGCGGACCGATGCCGCGCCCCGCCTGCTCGCGCTGGCGCTGGGGCTCGCGGTGCCGGCCACCGCGCTCGCCGGCCTGTCGCCGAGCCTCACGCTCTCGCTCGCGGGCTTTGCCGCCCTCGTGATCGTGCTGGGCATGGCGAGCCCCGCCTGGCTGTCGGGTCTCCAGCTGCTGACGCCGCGGGCGCTGCGCGGCCGGGTCAGCGGGCTGTTCCTCGCCGTCATCACCCTGGTCGGCCTCGGCACCGGGCCGGCGCTCGTCGGGCTGCTCAGCGACCGGGTTTTCGGGGAGGACGGCCTGGGGCTGACCCTGGTCGTCCTCTTCGCCGGGGTCGGCGGCCTCGGGGCGCTGGCCGCGACGGTGGCGCGGAGCCTGTGGACTCAGCCCTCGCGACGGTTCTCGCGCATCAACTGGACGAAGCGCTCGAACAGATAGTGGCTGTCGCGCGGGCCGGGCGAGGCCTCCGGGTGGTGCTGCACCGAGAAGGCCGGGCGGTCGGTGAGCGACAGGCCGCAATTCGAGCCGTCGAACAGCGAGACGTGGGTCTCGACCGCGGTCTCCGGCAGGCTCTTCGGATCGACCGCGAAGCCGTGGTTCATCGAGACGATCTCGACCTTGCCGGTGGTGTGGTCCTTCACCGGATGGTTCGCGCCGTGATGGCCCTGGCCCATCTTCACCGTGCGCCCGCCGAGCGCGAGGCCCATGAGCTGGTGGCCGAGGCAGATGCCGAAGGTCGGCACCCGCTCGTCGAGCAATTGGCGGATCACCGGCACGGCGTATTCGCCGGTGGCGGCCGGATCGCCGGGGCCGTTCGACAGGAACACGCCGTCGGGCTTCATCGCCATGATCTCTTCGGCCGTCGTCGTGGCCGGCACCACGGTGACGTCGCAGCCGGCTTCCGCCAGCAGGCGCAGGATGTTGCGCTTCACGCCGTAATCGATGGCGACGACCTTCAGGCCCTCTCCGGTCGCGCGCGAGCCGTAGCCGCCCTTCACCGCCCAGACGGTCTGGGTCCAGGCGGTCGCCTCGCGCGAGGTCACCGGCGGCACGAGGTCGAGGCCTTCCATTGGGGCGAGCGCGGCGGCGCGCGCCTTCAGGGCCTCGCGATCGAACCGGCCGCTCGCGTCGTTGGCGATGACGGCGTTGGGCATGCCATGATCGCGGATCAGCGCGGTGAGCGCGCGGGTGTCGATCCCGGTGATGCCGACGATGCCGCGGGCCTTGAGCCAGCCGTCGAGATGCGAGGAGGAGCGCCAGTTCGAGGGCTTGGTGACGGCCGACGCGATCACCGCGCCGCGCACGCCCGAGGCCGGGGCCTGATCCAGGCTCTCCAGATCCTCGTCGTTGGTGCCGACATTGCCGATATGCGGGAAGGTGAAGGTGACGATCTGCCCGGCGTAGGACGGGTCGGTCAGGATCTCCTGATAGCCCGTCATCGCGGTGTTGAAGCAGACCTCGCCGTCGGCGACGCCCTCATGGCCGATGCCGAAGCCTTCGAGCACGGTGCCGTCGGCCAGCACGAGGAGCGCGGTCGCCAGCGGCTCGGCCCAGGGCTCGGGGTTGTTGCACGCGGGATCGGCGCGCAGGGTCGCGGGTTCGTCTTGCAGCATGGGTCCGATCCGGCTTATGTCCGCCGCCTCGCGCGGCCCATGATCGAGGGTCGCGGGGATGTGCGGGATCTTGGCCCGGCTCATAGCGAGCCCGCGGCTTCGGGGTCAACTTGGTCGCGCGCCCGCGCGCCTTCAACGGGTTGGACGAAGCGGCCAGCCCTGCACGCCACTCACGCCTGGAGCCGGACCATCATGCTGCGCGCGCGCATCACCGCCGAGATGAAGGAGGCCATGAAGGCCCGCGAGCAGCAGAAGCTCTCGACGATCCGCATGATCCAGGCGGCGCTCAAGGACAAGGACATCGAGGCCCGCGGCCTCGGCAAGGGCGAGACCAGCGACGAGGACATCCTTGCGCTGCTCCAGAAGATGATCAAGCAGCGCCAGGAGGCCGCGAGCGTCTACGAGCAGGGCGGCCGGCCCGAACTCGCCGAGACCGAGCGCGCGGAGGCCGGCATCATTCAGACGTTCCTGCCGCAGCAGCTCGACGAGGCCGAGACCAAGGCCGCCATCGCGGAGGCCATCGCCGAGACGGGTGCCGCCGGCCCGAAGGACATGGGCAAGGTGATCGCCGCGCTGAAGGGCAAGTATACCGGCCGGATGGATTTCGGCCGGGCGAGCGGGATGGTGAAGGACGCGCTCGCGGGGAAGTAAGCGCTAAGCGGGACCGGCGTCGATCTTCATGCGGAAGATCGCGTAGGGCGGCCGCTGGCGGTCCACGCCGCCATTGTGCTCCGGGCGGCGATTCGCCTGGGCGGCGGAGAGGTAGAGCCAGCCGTCCGGCGTGATCCAGAATGTGTCGGGCCAAATCAGCCGCGGATCGCGGGCGATGACCTCGATCCGCCCGTCCGGATCGCGGCGGCCGATGGCGTCGAACTCCTGAAGGCTCAGGTACACCCGGTCGCGCGAATCGGCGGCGAGCCCGCCGGTCAGGCCCTTCTCGCCGAGGTCGCGCACGGTCTCGGCCACCGACGCGTCGTCGCGGGCGGAGTCGAGGAGCGCGGCCGTGTCCACCACGTAGAGGCGGCGGCTCATCAGCGGCGCGTAGTAGAGGCGCGTCCCGTCGGGACTCAGCGCGATTCCGTTGGCCCCGCCCTGGATCGGGCCCGTCGTCCCGTCGGCCTTGCGCTTCTTCAGCACGCGGCCCTCGACGATCTTCAGCGTACCCTCGACCGAGCGCGTGCTGGCATGACTCGCGAGCCGCCGCAGCGCCCGGCCGCTGGCGAGATCGACGGCGATCAAGGCGCCCGCCCCGTCCTGGCCTTGGTCGGTGATGTACGCGACCTCGCGGCCGGGCCGCGCATCGACCCGCAGGTCGTTGAGCGACGAGGTTTTCGTGACCACGTCCTGCAACGGGATCGTGCGGGTGATCGCGTTCGACGCCAGATCGATGCAGACGAGCTTGGCCGCCCCCGGCACCGGCTCGCCGGACGAGGCCATCAGCCCGGCATCGAGCAGCCAGAGCCGCCCGCGGGCATCGACCACGCCGTTCGGCACGTGAAACAGCCGCTCCCCGGCCTTCGCCGGATCGGGTTTGTTGGCCGCCTCGCTCGGGTAGGGCACGACGCGGCCGTCTAGAAACACCTCGCCCGCGGTGAAGACCGTGCGGTCGTCGAACCGGGGCATGAACAGGAACATCCGGCCATCGGGCGAAAGCGTCAGCCCGGTCGGCGTCGTCGGCGCCTGCGCGGCGACCACGAGGTCGAGCGGGTTGGTGCCGGGTTCGGCCTGGGCCGGGCGCACCCCCGTGAGGCCTGCGACCAGCAGGCCCGCCGCGCCGCCGAGGAGATGGCGCCGTCCGATGTCGGTCATTCGGTATCCTCTCGGAGCCTGTTTATCCGTCCCATCCCACCCAACCCCCTCATCCTGAGATGCGGAGCGAAGCGAAGCCTCGAAGGAGGGCTCCAGCTCGCTCAGCGATCCCTGGAGCCCTCCTTCGAGGCTGCTGCGCAGCACCTCTGGATGAGGGGTGTGGGTGGGATGAAGGGGGTTGAGGTAGGACGAAGCGGGTGGATGGGCCGTCACGCCGGAACGCGAGCCCCGCGCACCCGCGTCTCCACCGCCAGCACCTTCGGCCCGGCGCAGATGTAGAGCCGGCGCCCGTCCGGGCCGCCGAAGGCGATGTTGGCGCAGGGGCCTTCGGTCGGGATGCGGCCGAGGAAGGTGCCGTCCGGGCTCCACACCCGCACCCCGTCGCCGGTGCCGGCATAGAGGCGGCCGTCGGTGTCGGTCTTGAGTCCGTCCGGCACGCCGGCTTCCAGCCGGGCGAAGACGCGGCCGTTGGACAGGCGCCCGCCCGCCACGTCGAAGGCCCGGATGGTGCGCGGCATCGCCCCGTCCGGTGCTCCGCCGCTCTCGGCCACATACAGAACCCGGCCGTCCGGCGAGAAGGAGAGCCCATTCGGCTGGTGGAAATCGGTGGCGACCGCCGCCAGCGTGCCGTCCGGCGCGCGACGGTAGACGAAGCTTCCGGCCTGCTCCGAGGCGCGCGGCTCGCCCTCGGATCCTTGCGTGATGCCGTAGGTCGGGTCGGTGAACCAGATCGCCCCGTCGCCCGCCACGACCGCGTCGTTGGGCGAATTGAGCCGGCCGCCGCGAAACCGCTCGGCCAGCACCGTGAACGTCCCATCGGGTTCCTGGCGCACCACGCGGCCGGTGCGGTGCTGGCAGGTGATGAGCCGGCCTTGCGCGTCGAGCGTGTTGCCGTTGGCGTTGTCCGAGGGGTCGCGGAAGGTCACCGGAGCGCCGCCGTCGGGGATGCGGATCATCCGGTTGCGGCGGACATCGCTGAAGACGAGGCTGTTCAGCGCCGGCACCCAGACCGGGCCCTCGCACCATTCGCCATCGGCATAGAGCGTCCGCACCTGCGCTCCCGGCGCCAGGATCGCGGCGAGCCCGTCGGCGGCGCGGGCGGCGAAGGGCGCGAGCAGCATCAGCCCGAGGAAGGGGCGGCGGGTGAGGGAGTGAGCCGTCATCGGCCCGCCAACGCATCGCGGCGCGGAAGGCTCCGCCGGCGAGACTCCGTTAGGGATGGCGCGCTAGACTACGCCCCCACGCCGGAGGGCCTCCGCGGTCGGCCATCGAAGCGAAACGATCCGTGCGCTACCCGCCCCACATCCTCGAAGAGATCCGCACCCGGTTGCCCGCCTCCGACGTGGTCGGCCGGCGGGTGAAGCTGAAGAAGGCCGGCCGCGAATGGCGCGGCCTGTCGCCGTTCAACGCGGAGAAGACGCCGAGCTTCTACGTGAACGACCAGAAGCAGTTCTACCACTGCTTCTCATCGGGCAAGCACGGCGACATCTTCACCTTCCTGATGGAGACCGAAGGGGTCACGTTCCCGGAAGCCGTCGAGCGGCTGGCGGGCGAGGCCGGGGTCAGCCTGCCGAAGATGACGGTGGAGAGCGAGCAGGCCGAGGCCCGCCGCACCGGCGCGCTGGAGATCATGGAACTCGCCGCCCTCTATTTCGAGGAACAACTGCGCGGCCCCGGCGGCGGCGAGGCCCGCGCCTATCTCGACCGGCGGGGCTTGGGCGACAGCACGCGCAAGAAATTCCGCCTGGGTTACGCGGGGAGCGCCCGTTACGGCCTGCGCGACCATCTCGCTGGCAAGGGCATCGAGCGCGACACGATGCTCGAACTCGGGCTCCTCGCCACGGCGGAAGGCGTCGCCGTGCCCTACGACAAGTTCCGCGACCGGGTGATGTTTCCGATCCGCGACGTGCGCGGCCGGGTCGTCGCCTTCGGCGGGCGGGCGATGCAGGCCGAGGCCAAGGCCAAGTACATGAACTCGCCGGAGACGCCGCTCTTCCACAAGGGGCGGATGCTCTACAACCTCGATCTCGCCCGCAAGAGCGCCCACGACCGCGAGCGCATCGTCGCGGTGGAGGGCTACGTCGATGTCATCGCCATGACGCTGGCGGGGTTCCCCGAGACGGTGGCGCCGCTCGGCACCGCGCTCACCGAGGACCAGCTGGCCCTGCTCTGGCGCCACGCCGACGAGCCGATCCTGTGCTTCGACGGCGACGGCGCCGGGCAGCGCGCCGCCTTCCGGGCGCTGGACGTGGCGCTGCCGATGCTGGAGCCGGGCAAGTCCCTGCGGGTCGCGATGCTCCCGCAGGGCCAGGACCCGGACGACCTCGCCCGCTCCGGGGGCGCGGCGGCCATCGACATGGTGCTGGCCTCGGCCCAACCGCTGGTCGACGTGCTGTGGGCCCGCGAGACGGCGGCCGGCGCCCTCGACACCCCGGAGCGCCGGGCGGGTCTGGCCAAGACGCTGCGCGAGGCGGTGGCCGGCATCCGCGACGAGACCGTGCGGCGGTTCTACCGCGACGAGATCGACGGGCGCCTGCGCGGGCTGTCGGGCGGACGGCCGGAGCGCGGTGACAACGGCTATGCCGCCGGTCCGCGGCCCCCGCGCGCCCCGTTCCAGCGCCGCCCGCGGCCGGGCGATCCGCCGCCCTCGCCGCGCATCGTCACCGGCTTCAACCCGCTCCTCAAGGTGACGGCCCCGGCCCCCGTGCAGGGCGGGCGAGCGGCCAAGCGCGAGGCGATGATCGTCGCGAGCCTGCTCGCCCACCCGGAGCTTCTGGGCATTGAGGAAGAAGCGCTGGCCGCCCTCGAACTCGTCAACCCGGACGCGCAAGCCCTGCGCGACGTGCTCTTGGAGCGCGCCGCCGAGGTCGATGCGCTGGAGCCCGAGCTGATGGAATCGCGCCTGCGCCGGGCCGGGCTGGAGGAGGCGCATGCGCGGCTGGCTTCGCTCGTCAATCCCGGCGACCGCTGGATGCTCGATCCGCATGCCGATCCGCAGCGTCTGGAACATACCCTGCATCAGGCGGTGATCTTGCACCGGCAATCGGGAGCCCTACATAGCGAGCTTCACCAAGCTGAGCGCGCCCTTGCCGAGGATGGGTCGGAAGCCCATTTCGCGTGGCTATGCGACGTGCAGCAGCAACTCGCGGTGATCGCCGCAGCGGAAGCCGAGGCGGAGGTCGCCAAAGACGATTGATTTCGCGAAAGCGTGGCCCCGCTGCGACGGCGGCAGGCCGGTCGTTATGGTTAACGGACGGTCAAGGGGCGGCAGGCTAGAGCGAATGCAACGAGAATCGGCGCGGGCACTCGACAAGCGCGCCATTCCCCTACATTGCGACGTGTCTTTCGCGGGGAGCGCGCGGGCTAACAAAGCCCCGGCCGCCGCCACGAGAACAATAGGCTGAGCATGGCAACGAAGGCAACCGAGCGGGACGATGCGGACGCCGCCCAGGAGCAACCGACCGACGGGCCGCTCCTCGACCTGACGGATGCCGCGGTCAAGCGGATGGTGAAGCTCGCCAAGAAGCGCGGCTACGTCACCTACGAGGAGATCAACGAGGTCCTGCCCGACGGTCAGGTCGACGGCGACCAGATCGAGGACGTGCTCGCGCAGCTCGACGACATGGGCATCCGCGTCGTCGAGGCGGAGGAGTCCGAGGAGACCGCGACCGAGGCCAAGGCCAACGGCGAGGCGGGCGAGGACGAAGAGGCGTCCGAGGGCGGCGAGGTCGCCGAGACCACGACGGCGCGCGCCGTCGCGGTCGCCACGCCCACCGCCAAGGAGCCGACCGACCGTACCGACGATCCGGTGCGGATGTACCTGCGCGAGATGGGCTCGGTCGAGCTGCTGTCGCGCGAGGGCGAGATCGCCATCGCCAAGCGCATCGAGGCCGGCCGCGAGGCGATGATCGCGGGCCTGTGCGAGAGCCCGCTGACCTTCCAGGCCATCATCATCTGGCGCGACGAACTCGTCGACGGCAAGGTGCTGCTGCGCGACATCATCGACCTCGAAGCGACCTATGCCGGCCCCGACGCCCGCGGCGCGCCGCAGACGCCTGAGGAAGGCGCGGAGGAGTCCGAGGAGGGCGAAGGCCCCGTCCCGCCGGAAGGCGGCGACGACGAGGACGACATGGAGAACAACGTGTCGCTCGCGGCCATGGAGGCCGAGATCAAGCCGCGCGTGCTCGAGACCTTCGACAACATCGCCTCGAACTACCGGAAACTCCGCAAGCTCCAGAACGAGGAGACCGAGCTGAAGGCGGGCGGCGGCACGCCGACGGCCGCGCAGGGCAAGAAGCAGGCGGAGCTGAAGGACATCGTCGTCACCGACGTGAAGTCGCTCTCGCTCAACGCCAACCGCATCGAGGCCCTGGTCGAGCAGCTCTACGACATCAACAAGCGCCTCATCTCGCACGAGGGCCGCCTGATGCGCGCCGCCGAGAACCACGGCGTCGCCCGCGACGAGTTCCTGCGCCACTACCAGGGCTGGGAACTCGACCCGAACTGGATGCAGCGCGTCGGCACGCTCGGCGGCAAGGGCTGGAAGAACTTCGTCGAGAAGGGCGGCCGCCAGGTCGCCGACCTGCGCGAGCAGATCCTGACGCTCGCCTCCGAGACGGGCCTGCAGATCGGCGAGTACCGCAAGATCGTCGCGATGGTCCAGAAGGGCGAGCGCGAGGCGCGGCAGGCCAAGAAGGAGATGATCGAGGCCAACCTCCGCCTCGTGATCTCGATCGCCAAGAAGTACACCAACCGCGGCCTGCAGTTCCTGGACCTGATCCAGGAGGGCAACATCGGCCTGATGAAGGCGGTCGATAAGTTCGAGTACCGCCGCGGCTACAAGTTCTCGACCTACGCCACGTGGTGGATCCGGCAGGCGATCACCCGCTCGATCGCGGATCAGGCCCGCACGATCCGCATCCCGGTGCACATGATCGAGACGATCAACAAGATCGTCCGCACGTCGCGCCAGATGCTGCACGAGATCGGCCGCGAACCGACTCCGGAGGAGCTGGCCGAGAAGCTGGCGATGCCGCTGGAGAAGGTCCGAAAAGTTCTGAAGATCGCGAAGGAGCCGATCTCCCTCGAGACGCCCATCGGTGACGAGGAGGATTCGCATCTCGGCGACTTCATCGAGGACAAGAACGTCGTCCTGCCGATCGACGCGGCGATCCAGTCGAACCTGCGCGAGACCACGACCCGCGTGCTGGCCTCGCTGACGCCGCGCGAGGAGCGCGTGCTGCGCATGCGCTTCGGCATCGGCATGAACACCGACCACACCCTCGAAGAGGTCGGCCAGCAGTTCTCGGTGACCCGCGAGCGCATCCGCCAGATCGAGGCGAAGGCGCTGCGCAAGCTGAAGCACCCGAGCCGGTCCCGGAAGCTGCGGAGCTTCTTGGACAACTGAGGCCAGCCCTATTGTTCGCATCGGGAGCCCGCGGCTCCCCCCTCTCCCCGCACGCGGGGAGAGTGTCGCGACGACCCCGTCGTCGTCGCGATGAGCGGTAGCGGGGGTGAGGGGGACTCTACGGAAGAGGCTCCCTCGGACAGGCCCCCTCACCTTCGGCTGCCGCCTCGCTTCGATGACGACGAGGTCATCGAAGCCCTCTCCCCGCGTGCGGGGCGAGGGGATGCGCGGCTGACTTTGCTCTCAATCGTAAGACGTTCGGCCGCCCCCTCGGCGGCCGTTTTCGTTTCGCCCCACACCCTCCCACCAAAAGGTTCCCGCCCGCGTCACAAAAAACCCAGACTTCCCCGGCATCCCCAGGTCTCACGAGGCCGGGACGCCAGAATCACCGGCCGGCTCGATGTTTGGGGGTTTGCCGGATGACGTTCGACGACGCGCGCGACGACTTCTCGCGCCTGCACCGCCAGTTCACGCTGCATCTCGGGGTCGCGGTCGGCCTGTCGTGGCTGACGGCGCTCTACGCGGCGGCGTATGCCCCGTGGGTGCGCAACATCCGGGCGCTGATCGATCCCGCCGGCCCGCTGCGGGTCGAGAGCACGCTGTCCTACCTGTTCATCCTCCCGGCCGTGCTGACGTTTGCCTGGGCCTCGGCCTATTTCGGCCGCGAGACCATGCGCCGGTTCCAGACCCTGCCGAACCAGACGCTGGAATTCGCCGCCGCCGCGGCGGTCGCCTTCGGCGTGTTCTATCTCTCGATCGACCGCGCCGTCGCCGTCCTGCTCGCGGGCTTTTAAAGCCCTTACTGAGTTGCACGGACCGAGGTCCGTGCGCCCGGCGGACGACCGCCGCCCCGCAGTCGCGGGGGCAAGCGACGATGAGAGGTTCATCGTCGCTTGATTCAGTTGCCCTCCGTCAGACGCCGCACGGCGTCCGTGCCGAGCAGCCGCACGAGGCGACGCTCGGCTTCGCTGTCTGCGGCGAGCATCATGCCGCCGCAGACGCTGCCGCGGCCGTGGAAGGCGTAGCGCAGCACCGGCGCCGCCCGCAGGCCGCCATTGCCGGCTGCGACGAAGCCCTGCATCCGCCCCGGACGGTCGCTGCGCCCGATCACCACGTCGAGCCCCGCCGCCTGCCCGGTCACGGTCCAGGGCTGGAGATCGAGCCGGCCGCTATCCTGCCGCGCGAGCGCCCGGCGCGGGCCCGACAGCGCGACGAGGGTGTCCGGGGGCAGGTGCAGCAGCCCCTCGAAGGCGATGGCTCGCCCCGCGGCGTCGCCGACGCGCACGAAGCGGTCGAGCACCGCCAGCCCGTCGAGATCGTCGAGGACGAGGAACAGGCGGGCATGCGCGTAGTCCGGCCCGTGAATGGTGCTGGCGAAGGCGAGCAGCCGCCCCCCGTCGAGATCGAGTCGGCCCAGCGGCCACGCGCGCCCGGCCATCGGCTCGCGGCCATCGGGAATCGCGACGTTGTGGGCACGCGGCGAGAGCAGGTAGTGGCGCGCCGGCCCCGTCTCGGTCCCTTCGCCGCCGCCCTCCACGATCCAGCGTGAGCCCCCGGTCGCGAAGACGAAGGAGGTGGCGTCGCGGTGCTCCGGCAGAGATTGGCCGGCATGCTGGCAGGCAAAATAGGCCCAGCCCCGCTCCGGCCCGTCGTAGCGCAGGACCGTGACGTCGCCGGCCTCCGCGGGCTCGGCGGGCGCCTCCTCGCGGGCGGCGAAGAGTTCGGACGGCTCGGACACGGCGAGCCGGGCGACCCAGCCGGCATGGTCGATGGCGGTGGAGCCGTCGCCGAAGGGCGGCAGCCGCCCGCCCGGATCGAGCAGCCGGGCGAGGCCGGGCAGGGACGCCGCGACGCGGGCCGCGATGGCCGGGCCGGGCGCCGTGTCGCCCAAAGCCTCGGAGACGCCGCGGCCGAGCCCCAGCAGATCGAGCCGGCGCTGCACGGCGGATTCGGCGAAGCGGCCGTCGGCACTCAGCAACGCGTCGAAGCCCTGGTCCAGGCTGCGACGACTCAGCGTCTCCCAGAACGGCGCGAACGGGAAGGCCGGCAGCGCGCGGGCGAGGGCCAGCAGGGCGGCCGCCGCCTGGAGGCCGGGGAGGCCGCGGGCAAGCGTGTTCGCCCCGACGATCTCGGCGAGCGCGAAGCCGTGCCGCGCCGCCTCCGCCGCGATGGCGTCGCGGTCCGCGCCCTCGTCCAGCAGCAGGCTCGCCAGCACCTCGGCGCGCGGCGCGAGGGCGGCCGGATGCAGGCTGAGCGGGTCGCTCGGCTGGCCCCAGGGGTTGGCCGCCGACCACGATGCGGCGAGGCCGCGGGCGCGCGCGATGCCCTCGGGCTGGGCGGCGAGCGGCAGCAGCCATGTCAGCGACTGGTAGGCGAGGCGCCACGCGACCGAGCGGAACGGGTCCTCGCGCCAATCAGGCCCATCCGCCGGCCCATCCGGAAGCGTCCAGTCCGGCAGGCCGGCGAGGCCGAGCACGACGCCGCCCTCCAGGTCGAGCCGGGCGCTGCGGTCGGGGCCCGCACGCAACGCGCGGGCGCGGGCGAGCGGGGCGACGCCCTCGCCGATCGCGCCGAGCCAGCCCGCGGGCGCGTCCTCGGGCAGGCCGAGGCGGTCGGCGAGGCGGGCGAGGAAGGCCGGGGCGTCGAGGGCGTCGTCGCCGCACAGGCTTTCCAGCCGTAACTCGTCTTCGAGGGCGAGTTCCGGCACGCCGATCAGCTCGGCGCCGCTTGCGCGCTCCGCATCCTCCCACGGGCCGATCTGGAGATCGACCGCCGCCGCGCCGGTCGGCGGGCGCAGATCGAGGGTGAAGCGGCGCGCCTGCGGCACGGCGGCGAGGTTGAACACCGCCCCGAGGCCGGGGACCGAGAGGGCGCCGGGATAGGGCGGCGCCATCTCGGCGCCCGCGCCGTCCCGGTAGACGAGGCGCACCCGCGCGGCGTGCTCGTCCGGCACCGGGGCGTAGAGCTGGCCCCGCAGCGCCAGTCCGACGCCGTCCGGCAGGGCGAAGTGCAGCGGCAGCGGGTTTTCGTCGAGCAGGCGGCGGCGCGGCGCGGCCTCCGGATCGGGCTCGCCCAAGAGGATCACCGGATCGGACACGATGACCGGGGCGGTGTTGCGCCAGGAGCGTACGGTGACGGCGAGGTCGCGGGCCTGATCCGGCATGCGGAAGGCGACCCGCAGGACATCGTCGGCGAGCGCCGGGCCGGGCACCCAGGCGGCGTGCGGATCGAGCAGGCTGCGCACCAGCCCCGGCACGTGGTCGAGATCGAGGCTCGATCCGTCGCCGGCCAGGAAATCGAACCCGAGCGCGAGGCTGTCGGGGCTGAGCCCCGAGGCCTCCGCCTCGTCGTAGGCGAGCGCGAGCCGCAGGCAGGCCCAGGCGCCGGGGCGCAAGTCCTCGAAGCCGAGCACGGCGCGGGCGAAGCGGTGGTTCGGGGCGACGACGTGCAGGCCCGCGCGCCCACCGGGCCCGGCACCGCCGGCATAGCGGGCCGAGGCCGGCACGCGGAGGATCACGGCTTCCGCCTCATCAGGCTCCAAACCCAAATTCCCCGTCGCGCGCATCCATGGCCGCAGGCGCACCGGGTAGGCGCGTCCTGTCAAGCCGGGAGCCAGCCCCATGCAAGATTGCCGACCTAAACCGCAGGGAGACGAGGGGGCTTCCGCCCCCTCACATCACCGACGGGCCCTTTACAGGAGGGGGACGTTGCCATGACGACGGGCGTCTACCTGTTCGACCTCGCCTCGCAGCACGCGCGCTACCTCGCGGTGCGGCAGGCCACCATCGCGGGCAACGTCGCGAACGCGAACACCGCCGGCTACAAGGCCCGCGACGTGGTGCCCTTCGCCCAGGTGTTGGCGAAGACCGGCCTCGACATGCAGATGACGGCGGGCCGCCACATCGAGGGACAGGGCGCCCGCATCCCGGTGCGCACCGACGCGGGCGGCGGCTGGGAGACCCTCGAATCGTCCGCCGGCGTCAGCCTGGAGCAGGAGATGCTCAAGGGCGGCGAGGTCGCGCGCCAGAGCAACCTCGACAACGCGGTGGTCAAGTCGTTCCACCGGATGCTGATGTCGGCCGTGCGGAGCGGGTCATGATCGATCCGCTGCTCTCCGCCTCCCGGCTCGCGGCGGCCGGGCTCCAGGCCCAGTCGGTGCGCATGCGCGTCGTCTCGGAGAACCTCGCCAACGCGCAATCGACCGGCGAGACCCCCGGCGCCGACCCCTATGCCCGCAAGACGGTGACGTTCCGGGCCGAACTCGACCGCGCCGCCGGCTTCGCCTCGGTGCGGCTGGCCAAGCTCGACACCGACAAGACCCCGTTCCGCACCGAGCACGACCCGGCCAACCCGGCCGCCGACGAGGATGGCAACGTCAAGCTGCCAAACGTCAACATGCTCGTCGAGATGGCGGACATGCGCGAGGCCAACCGCTCCTACGAAGCGAACCTCCAAGTGATCAAACAGGCCCGCGCCATGGTCGCGGGCGTGATCGATCTCCTCAAGTCCTGAGACAGCAACGATGATCGAGGCACTCACCTCGCTGTCGGCCTTCGACAAGGTCGCCGGCACCTCCTTCGCCGGGACCGCGCCGGTCCAGCGCGCGGCGCTCCCCGTCCAGGCGGCGGCGCCCGCAGCCGGCACCGACTTCGGCGACATCATGGCCCAGTTCGCGACGCAAGCACGCGACGCCCTGCGGGTCGGCGAATCGACCTCGATCGCCGGCATCCAGGGCAACGCGTCGGCCCAGCAGGTGGTCGAGGCGGTGATGTCCGCCGAGCAGAGCCTCCAGACCGTGGTCGCGATCCGCGACAAGGTCGTGGCCGCCTATCTCGAACTCAGCCGCATGCCGATCTGAGGAGACTGACCCATGCGCGCTCTCGCCATCGCCGCCACGGGCATGTCGGCCCAGCAGCTCAACTTGGAGGTCATCGCGAACAACATCGCGAACCTCAACACCACCGGCTTCAAGGGCGCGCGGGCCGAGTTCACCGACCTGCTCTATCAGGCCGAGCGCCAGCAGGGCGCGCCGAACCAAGCCGGCCAGGAAGCCGTGCCGGAGGGCGCGATGCTGGGCTTAGGCGTGCGCGCCGCCGCGATCCGCAACCTGCATCGCCAGGGGCAACTGGCCAACACCGGCAACCAGCTCGATCTGGCGGTGAACGGGCGCGGCTACTTCCAGATCACCAGCCCCGGCGGTGAGATCAACTACACCCGCGCGGGCGCCTTCAACAAGAACGCCACCGGCCAGCTCGTGACGCTCGAAGGCTACGCCATCGATCCGGCGATCCTGATTCCGCAGAACACCTCGGAAGTCACGATCAATGAATCCGGTCAGGTCTTCGCCAAGGTCCAGGGGCAGGTCGCGCTGCAGAACATCGGCCAGCTCACGCTTGCCAACTTCGCCAACGAATCCGGCCTGGAGCCGCTCGGCAACGGCCTCTACCGCGAGACTCCGGCCTCCGGCGCGCCGGTCGTCGGCAATCCCGGCGACGTCAGCTTCGGCCGGCTGCACCAGGGCTACCTCGAAGGCTCGAACGTCGATCCGGTCAAGGAAATCACCAACCTGATCACGGCCCAGCGCGCCTTCGAGATGAACTCCAAGGTGATCCAGGCCGCCGACGAGATGGCCGGCACCGTCTCGAAGGGCATCCGCTGACGCCGCCTCCCGCGTCGCGACGCCCGCCCTCCCCTCCCTTCCGTATCGGCGCGATCCCCATGGCCCGCACGCTCCTCGCCCGTTGCCTCGCCCTCGCCCTGCTCGCCGGGTCCAGCCAGATGCCGGCGCTCGCCATCGAGGGCATGGCGGGCGGCGAACTCATGCTGCCGGTGCCCGTCGTCACGATCTATCCCGGCGACACGATCAAGGAATCGATGCTGCGGATGCAGGCCTATCCCTCGACCTTCAAGGCGCGGGCGGCCGTCATCGACGCGCCGCTCGCCATCGCCGGGCGGCAGGCGCGGCGGATGCTGCTGCCGGGCGAGCCGGTGCCGGTCAACGCCGTGGACGATCCTCGGCTGGTGAGCCGCAACACCCCGACCCAGATGGTGTTCGAGGAGAACGGCCTCGTCATCACCACCGTCGGCTCGCCGCTCCAGAACGGGGGGCTCGGCGAGACGATCCGGGTGCGCAACACCGACACCAACCGCATCGTGCTCGGCGTCGTGATGGCGGACGGCCGCATCAAGATCGGCGCGCAGTGATGCTGCGGCGACCGACGCACCGTATCCTCATCGCGGTCCTGCTCGGGCTCGTCACGGGTCTCGGCTTCGCCCTCGTCGCCGGCCCGGCCCGCGCCGCGGGCGGCACCCGCATCAAGGACATCGCCACGCTGAAAGGCGTGCGCGACAACCAGCTGTTCGGCTACGGCCTCGTCACCGGCCTTCAGGGCACGGGCGACACCTTGCGCAACGCGCAGTTCACCGAGCAATCGCTGCAATCGCTGCTCGACCGGCTCGGCATCAACGTGCGCGACGCGCGGCTGCGCACCCGCAACATCGCCGCCGTCATGGTGACCGCCGACCTCCCACCCTACACCGGCACCGGCTCGCGCATCGACGTCACCGTCACCTCCATGGGCGACGCCACCTCGCTGAAGGGCGGCACGCTGCTGATGACGCCGCTCACCGGCGGCGACGGGCTCGTCTATGCGGCGGCGCAGGGGCCGCTCGCGGTCTCCGGCTTCACCGTGCAGGGGCAGGCCGAGCAGCTGACGCAGGGCGTGCCGACAGCGGGCCGCATCCCCAACGGCGCGCTGATCGAGCGCGAGGTGCCCGGCACCTTCCGCGATCTGCCCGAACTCGTGTTCGAGCTGAAGAACCCGGACTTCAAGTCGGCGATCCAGATCTCGGACGCCATCAACGCGTGGTCGCTCTCGGCCTTCGGCCGCCGCATCGCCTCGGCCCGCGACCAGCGCGCCGTCGTGGTGATGCGCGGGCGCCAGATGAACCAGACCCGGCTGGTGGCCGAGATCGGCGATCTGACGATCCAGCCCGACACCCCGGCCCGCGTCGTGGTGGACCAGCGCACCGGCACGGTCGTGATCGGCCGCAACGTGCAGATCTCCACGGTGGCCGTCACCCACGGCAACCTCACGGTGCGGGTCACCGAGGCGCCCGAGGTGTCCCAGCCCGCGCCCTTCTCCAACGGCCAGACCGTGGTGGTGCCCCGCACCGAGGTCGCCGCCCAGGAGCAGATGGGCAAGCTCGCCATCCTCGGCGGCTCCGACCTGCAGACGCTGGTGCGCGGCCTCAATCAGGTCGGCCTGAAACCCACCGACATCATCGCGATCCTGCAGGCGGTGAAGACCGCCGGCGCGCTGCAAGCGGAGCTCGTGGTCCAGTGAACCGCCAGACTCATTCAGCTTGCCGCGGGACGGGAACCCCCTCTCCCCGCACGCGGGGAGAGGCCTTTAGGGACCTTGTCGTCCCTAAAGGAAGCGAAGCGGCGGTGAGGGGGCGTTTCCGGACGAGTCTCCTCCGTCGAGTCCCCCTCACCTTCGGCTGCCGCCTCGCTTTGCCGACGACAAGGTCGGCAAAGCCCTCTCCCCGCGTGCGGGGAGAGGGGATGCCTCGCCTCCCCCACACCCTCGCCCTCTGGCTCGCCCTCTCGGGCGCCGCTTTCGCGGCCGGAGGCCACGACAAGCCGGACCCGGCGAAAGAGGCCGCGATGAAGGCGCTCGCGATCCGCGACGCGCCGAAGGAGGTCTCGGCCCAGGACTACGTCGCCAAGGAGCCTGGGAAGACCGGCTACTGCGCCAACATCGCGGACGCTGCCGCCGACGCCCGGTTCGCGTGGCAGAAGGAGCAGCTCGCGACCCTGGAGCGTCAGGTCGAGGAGCGGATCAAGGCGCTGGAGGAGAAGCGGGCCGAGTACGAGACCTGGCTCAAGCGCCGCAACGAGTTCCTGGCCAAGGCCGACGAGAGCGTGGTCGCGGTCTACGCCAAGATGAAGCCCGACGCGGCGGCGCTGCAATTCGCCAACATGCCCGAAGAATCGGCCGCCGCGCTGCTGACCAAGCTCAACGCGCGCGCGGCCAGCGCCATCCTCTCCGAGATGGAGGCGACGCGCGCGGCCAACCTCGCCCGCAAGATGTCGGACACCGGCCGCAAGGACGCGCCGCCCGCGCCCGCGCCGGCTCCCAGAAAGAACGAGAGATCGTGATGCGTGGCTCGTATACCGCCCTCGCCGGCTGCCTCGCGCTCAGTGTCGGCGCCTGCCAGACCAACGAGCTCGACCGCCTCGGCCGCGCGCCGGTGCTGACCCCGGTCGGCACCGGGCTCAACGCCCCGCGCGAGCCGCTGCCGACGACCTTCGGCTCGTACGGCCCGCGCCACAGCTACCATTCGACATGGTCGCCCGCGAGCGCCGACCTTTACCAAGACCCGCGCGCCAAGAACGTCGGCGACGTCATCACGGTGGCCATCGCCATCAACGACAAGGCGCAGTTCGACAACGCGACCGAGCGCGAGCGCAGCCAGAAGAGCTTCCTGGGCTTCGATTTCGGCTACGGCGTCTCGGCGCTGAAGGATTCGGCCACCGCCGACACCGGCATCCGCTCCGGCACCTCGACCAAGGGCCAGGGCAACATCGACCGCAAGGAATCGCTCAGCCTCTCGGTCGCCGCGGTCGTCACCGAGGTGCTGCCCAACGGCAACGTGATGATCTCGGGCTCGCAGGAGGTGCGGGTCAACAACGAGGTGCGCGTGCTCAACGTCGCCGGCATCGTCCGCCCGCGCGACATCTCGCGCAAGAACACCATCGACTACGACAAGATCGCCGAGGCCCGCATCTCCTACGGCGGTCGCGGCCGCCTCACCGACGTGCAGGGGCCGACGGTGGGCCAGCAGATTTTTGAAACGGTGGCGCCGTTCTGAGGCGCGATCATCCTCATCCCACCCTCCCCCTCATCCTGAGGTGCCGGAGCGAAGCGGAGGGCTTTGAGCGAGCCCTCCAGACATCACGGCGATCCCTGGAGCCCTCGCTCAAAGCTGAGCTGACGCCTAGCACCTCAGGATGAGGAGGATGGATGGGACACGCACCGGCGGAAGAATCATCATGGCCGAGACCAAGGACGGCGCGAGGAAGGGCGGCAAGGGCTGGATCGGGGCGCTGCTGCTGGTCACGCTGGTGGCCGTCGGCACCGGCGGCGGGCTCGGCGTCTACCTGGTCGGCAACGTCGAGAAGTCGGTGGACCTCAAGAAGCGCGACGAGGCCGACAAGGCCGTCAAGGTGCTCAACTACACCGGCGACCTCAGCTTGCGCAGCGTCGGCTCGGCGGTGACGAACCTCGCCGAGCCCGCCGACGCCTGGGTGCGGATCGAATCCTCCATCGTGTTCAAGACCGGCACCCTGCCGAACCCGGACGTGACGCTCGCCGAAATCCGCGCCGACGCGGTGGCCTATCTGCGCACGATGTCGCTCGCCCAGATCGAGGGCGCCAGCGGCCTCCAGCACCTGCGCGAGGACCTCAACGAAAGGGTCGCCATCCGCACCAAGGGCGCCGTGCGCGAACTCATCGTCGAATCCCTGGTGGTTCAATGAGCGCGGCTATGGCTCATCCCGACCCGACGCGTTCCCCCTCCCCCCTCCGCGGGGGAGGGTGGCCCCCGAAGGGGGGCGGGAGAGAGGAGCGACGGTGCCACTTGGCCGCCGTCGACGGCGAATTCACCGGAAGCGTGGTTCCCCTCTCCCGCCCTGCCTCCGCAGGGCACCCTCCCCCGCAGAGGGGGGAGGGTTTGGGGTCGCGCTCCCGTCGCTCGTGGATGATCGCGACGGCGACCGTCGCCGTCGTGGGCCTCTCCGCCACCGCCGCCCTCGCCCAGAACGCGGGCGGCGTCACCGGCGTGCCCGGCCTCGACGCCCTGCTGCCCGCGGGCAACGGCGCCGCGTCCGGGCGCATCATCCAGCTCGTCGCGCTGCTGACCGTGCTGTCGCTGGCGCCGGGCCTTCTCGTCATGGTGACGAGTTTTACGCGCTTCGCCGTCGCGTTCTCGTTCCTGCGCTCGGGCCTCGGCCTCCAGAGCACGCCGGCCAACATCTTCCTCGTGTCGCTCGCGCTGTTCATGACCTTCTACGTCATGGCCCCGACCTTCGACCGCGCTTGGAACGAGGGCGTGAAGCCGCTGCAGGAGAACCGCATCGGCGAGGAGGAGGCGTTTTCCAAGATCGTCGAGCCGTTCCGCGAGTTCATGACCCAGCACGTGCGCCCGAAAGACCTCCAGACCTTCACGGATCTGGCCAGCCGCAACTTCCCGAAGGCGGAAGCGGGCGAAAAGGTGGATCTGCGCATCCTGATCCCGGCCTTCATGATCTCCGAACTGCGCCGCGGCTTCGAGATCGGCTTCCTGATCGTGCTGCCGTTCCTCGTCATCGACATCATCGTCTCCACCATCGTGATGTCGATGGGCATGATGATGCTGCCGCCGACCGTGATCTCGCTGCCGTTCAAGGTGCTTTTCTTCATCTTGATCGACGGATGGAATCTGCTGGTGAGCGGGCTGGTGCGGTCGTTCTTCTGACGGTTTGGCCTCAGGTCTACGGCACAGGCCGCCGTGCGGTATGGCGGAAGCGCTGCACGATGATGGCGTCGTCGGTCACGACGTAGTCGACCAGATAGGGATAGGGGACGAGATAGAGACGACGCACCCCGGAGACCGAGGTCCTGACGCCGAGTTGCGGATGCTCCCGAAGTCGCTGGAGCAGATGAGCAAGGCGCGCCTCGATCTTCGCCGCGCCTTGCGGCGAGCGGGCCTGGACGTAGCCGAGCGCCTCGTCGATCTGCCGGAGCGCCCGCGCCTGGAAGCGCAGTTCGCGCGGCGAAAGGCTCACCCGCGATACTTCGCGAACACGGCTTCGACCGCGGCGGCATCGGCGAACTCGCCGCGCTCCATCTCGCCGCGCGCTTCGAGCAGATCGGCCTCTTCCTCGGGCGTCAGCACGAGAACTTCATCGTCCTCACCGGCATAGGCGAGCACGAGGCTGGCGATCTCGTCCTGTAGGTTGGCCGGGAGGGATCGGGCTCGCTCCATGGCCTGCTCCAACCGCTTCGTCATGTCCTGACCTCTCGCATCGCGCGAAGACCACTCCGACCCGGATTTTGGACGCGCGACGGCCGGGTGTCGATGGACATCGCGCCGGCCGCCTCAGCGCAACCCCCACACAAGGCTGACCGGCGACATGGGAACCGGACCAACGCCCCGGTCCGGTTCGGGATGGCCTCAGGATGCCCGGTCGCGAGCAAGCCGAGAGATTGTGGAGCAACATCGTCGATCTCGGCGCGAGGCGGCTGATCGCCCTCGGGCTGGTCGGCCTGCTGGTGTTTCTGGGCGTCGGCATCGGCGCGTATTACCTGAGCCGCCCGGCGCAGGAGATGCTCTATACGGGGCTGTCGCGCGAGGATGTCGGCCGCATCGGCGGCGTGCTCAAGGACAACGGCATCCCGTTCGACGTGTCGGCGGACGGCTCGGCCGTGCTGGTCTCCTACGGCCACACCGCGCAGGCCCGGATGCTGCTCGCCGAAAAGGGCCTGCCGCAGAGTTCCAAGTCCGGCTACGAGCTGTTCAACGATCTCGGCTCGCTCGGCATGACCTCGTTCATGCAGGAGGTGACCCGCGTCCGCGCGCTCGAAGGCGAGATCGCCCGCACGATCCAGGGCATGAAGGGCGTGCGCGCCGCCCGCGTCCACCTCGTGCTCCCCGACCGCGGCTCGTTCCGCCGCGATCAGCAGCCGGCCTCGGCCTCCGTGGTGGTGCGCACCGAGCCCGCCGACGACGTGTCGGGCGCGCAGGCCATCCGCCATCTCGTGGCCTCCGCCATCCCCGGCATGAAGCCCGACCGCGTCACCGTGATCGGCTCCGAGGGCACGGTGCTGCTCGCCGGCGACGATTCGACCACCGCGCCGACCGGCAAGATGGCGACGCTGGAAAAGTCGGTCAGCCGCGAGATGCAGGACAACATCCGCCGCACGCTCTCGCCCTATCTCGGCGTCGGCAACTTCGAGGTCAGCGTCGCGACGCAGCTCAACACCGACAAGACGAGCACCAACGAGACGATCTACAACCCCGACCAGCGCGTCGAGCGCTCGGTCCGCTCGGTCCGCGAGAGCGAGAACGCGCAGAACCGCGCCAGCCAGCGCCCGACCAGCGCCCAGGAGAACCTGCCCGACCAGCGCGCCCGCTCGGACGGCAACGACCAGTCGAGCAACGAGACCTCGAAGAAGGAGGATCTCACCAATTACGAGATCTCGCAGAAGACCGTGCAGACGGTGAGCGACGGCTACGCCATCCGCCGCCTCTCGGTCGCCGTGCTGGTCAACCGCTCGCGGCTGACCGCGCTCGCCGGCCCCGACGACAAGGCCGCGCTGGAAAAGCAGATCGCCGAGATCGAGGAACTGGTCGGCTCGGCCGCGGGCTTCAGCAAGGAGCGCGGCGACACGATCAAGGTCGCGGCGGTCGGCTTCGTCAACGACGGCCAGCCGCTGGAGCCGGTGCCGCCGCTCTCCGTCACCGACGTGCTGATGAAGCAGTCCGGCACGCTCATCAACGCCGCCACGATCCTCGTCGTCGCCGCCCTTCTGATCTGGTTCGGCCTCAGGCCCGCGTTGCGCTCGATCCTGGCCGTGCCGGAGGCGCAGCAGGCCGAGATCGCCGCGCTCAACGCCCCCGAGGGCGCGCCCGCGCTCGCCGCCGGGGCGGCGGCTGCGGCGGCGCAGCAGATCGGGTCGGCGGGCGGCGCCATGGACGGCGCACCCGCGCTCGCCGCCCCCGGCACGGTCGCGACTGCGGCCACGGGCGAGCCCCAGAAACTCATGGCGCCTGGCATGGCCGGCCTGATGGAGGAGTTGGAGGACAAGGCGGCCCGCTCGCCGCAGAAGCGGCTGGAGCAGCTCATCGACATCGACGAGGAGCAGGTCGCCGCCGTCCTCAAGCGCTGGCTGATGCGTGAGGAGCCGGCGTGATGGAGGGCCTGATCGCCCGGCTCCTGCCCGAGATCGGACAGGCGCCCCCGGCCGCCGCGGGCGCGCCGGATTTCGACGGGAACTGGTTCCGCCCCGCGTCGCGCGCCAAGCCGCAGGCCGCCGCGCCCGCTCCGGTCGCGATGCCGGCCGCCCCGATGGCGCCCGTGTCCGAGATCGTGACCCCGGGCGCCATTGGAGGCCCCGCCTTCGCCCCCGTGGGCCTCGCGCCGGCCCCGGTTCGGCCGGCGGAGGATCGCGCGGCGCTGATCGCCGCGGCCGAGGCGCGCGGGCACGAGGCCGGTCGCGCCGAGGCGCTGGCCGAGGCGGAAGAACGGCTCGCGCAGGAGCGCGCCGCCTTCGAGACGCGCTTGGCCGACGCCCGCCGCACCTGGGCCGAGACCGAGGGCACGGTGCTGGCCGGCCAGCTCGCTTCGGCCTTCGCCGGGCTCGACGCCGCCCTGTCGGAGCGCGTCGCCCGGCTGCTGGCCCCGGTCCTGAACCAGGCCCTGCGGCGGCAGGCGGTCGAGGCCCTGTCCCACGCGGTGACGCGCCTGCTCGCCGAACCGCAGCCGGCGGCGATCTCCATCACCGGCCCGGAGGACCTGATCGCGGCGCTGTCCGGGCGGCTGTCCGGCCTGTCGGCGGCGGTCGCCTTCACGGCCGCGGACGTGACCGAGGTCACCGTGAGCGCGGGCGAGACCGTGATCGAGACCGAATTGTCGGCCTGGGGCCGGCTGATCGCCGACGCCGTGGCGGGGGCGTGAGATGTCCGAGCACCAAGAGATCATCATCATCAAGCGCCACGGCGACCACGAGGACGGTCACCACGGCGGCGCCTGGAAGATCGCGCTCGCCGACTTCATGACGGCGATGATGGCTTTGTTCCTCGTGATGTGGCTGATCAACTCGACCAGCAAGGAGCAGAAGCAGACCATCGCCGAGTACTTCAACCCGGTGAAGCTCGCCGAGGTCACGCACGACCGTAAGGGCGTCAACGACCCGCAGGACGTGCCGAACGATCCCGCGCCGGACGGCAAGGGCAAGGGGGAGAGCGAGGGCGAAGGCAAGGGCGGCGCCGCGGGCGCGCCCGGCAGCCGCGCGCGCGAATCCGCCCTCTTCCAGGACCCCTACGCCGTGCTGGCCAAGCTCGCGGCGGATGTCGAGGGCGCGCCCGAGGCCGCGAGCCCCGACGCCTCCGCGCTCGAATCCGGCCAGCCGGGCATCACCGGCGGCGAGATCAGCCGCGATCCGTTCGATCCGCTCTACTGGCAGGTCGCCCCCCTGCCGCGCCGCCGCACCGAGACGCCGGGCGCCCTCGACACCGGCGCGGCGGCCCCGTCCGAGACGCGCCTCGACGCCAAGGGGCAATCCGGCGCAGCGCCCGTCAAAGAGGCGGCGAAGGAGACACCGAAGGAGCCTTCGAAGGACGCGGCCAAGGACGCCGCGAAGAAGGAGGCCGCGCGCCAGAGCCTGCACGAGGCGATGAAGGCGGCGGGCGTGCGCCTCGCCTCCGCCGAGCCGATGCCGGTCGTGAAGGAACCCGAGCCGAAGCCGGCCGAAGCCCCGGCGCCCGTCGAGGCCAAGCTGCCCGAGCCCAAGCCCGTCGAGGCGAAGGCCCCCGACGCCAAGCCGGCCGAGATCAAGCCGGTGGCGAAAGAGCCGGCGCAGGAGGCCAAGGCGGCAGAGACTGCGGCGATGGCGGAGCTGAAGGCCGAGATTGCCAGGGCGGTGCAGCCGCTGGCGACCGCGAGCCCGGCCCCGAACGTCGAGGTGCGCCGCACCGGCGAGGGCATCCTCATCAGCATCACCGACGAGATCAATTTCAGCATGTTCGGGATCGGCTCGGCCGAGCCGACGCCGAAGGTGGTCAAGGCCCTGGAGCGCATCGCCAATGTGATCAACGCGCGCCCCGGAAAGATCGTCCTGCGCGGCCATACCGACGGGCGGCCGTTCAAGTCCGAGACCTACGACAACTGGCGCCTGTCCTCGGCACGCGCGCAGATGGCCTCCTACATGCTCGTGCGCGGCGGCGTCGACGAGGCCCGCGTCGAGCGGATCGAGGGCTACGCCGACCGCCAGCCCCGCGTGCCCGCCGACCCGAAGGCAGCGGAGAACCGCCGCATCGAGATTCTGCTGCGGGGGCTGCCGGAATGATGCGGTGGACTTCTGCTCGCTATCAGCCTCACGCGCCAAAAACCGCGTTGCGCGCCTCCCCTCTCCCCTCCGCGGGAGAGGGTGGCCCCCGAAGGGGGTCGGATGAGGGGCTGGCTCCGCACTTTCCGGCAGCGTCGCTCCCCTCTCCCGCCCGCTCCGCGGGCACCCTCCCCCGCAGAGGGGGGAGGGTTTTGGTGGCGCTCCTCGCACTCGGTCTCGTCGTACCCGCTATGGCAGCGGATCACGGCGGCGGCCATGCCGCCGCGCCCGCAGCGGATTCCCACGCCGCCCCGGCGGACGACCACGGCGGGCATGGCGGCCACGGCGCGCCGGCCAAACCCATCGAACCGCTGCCGGTGACCCCGCACGGGCTGCCGGTGGAACTCGTGCGCACGCTCCAACTGCTGCAGGACCGCATCGCCCGCGGCTCGACCCAGGCCCACCTCGCCCAGCGCCAACTCCTCGTCCACATCGAGCAGAAGCTGACCGAACTCGACCCCGAGACCTGGGCCGCGCCGGAGAACGTGCGCGCCGCCGTCACCTTCGCGCTCGCGGGCGGCGGGCCGGGGGCGCTGCGCCGCGTCATCGCCACCGGCAAAGTGCCGGAGGCGGAGGTGATGCTGGCGCAGGGCGCGCTCGACTTCCTCCAGGGCCGCGAGAGGGAGGCCCGCGCCCGCCTTGCCGGTCTCGACGCGCGGACGTTTCCGGCGGGGCTCGCGGGCCAGCTCGCGCTGACCCAATCGGCGCTGCTGGTGCGCGAGGCGCCGGTGCGATCCCTCGAACTCCTAGACCTCGCCCGCCTGCTGTCGCCGGGCACGCTGGTCGAGGAGGGCGCGCTGCGCCGCCAGATCTTCGTGGTGGCGCAGGGGGGTGATGCCGCGCGCTTCGAGGCGCTGTCGATCCAGTACCTGCGCCGGTTCCGCCGCTCGGTCTACGCCGGCAACTTCCGCCAGCGCTTCGCCGCGGCGCTGACCCGGCTCGACTTCGACAGCGACCGCACCCGCATCGTCAGCCTGGAGCGGATGCTCGACGAGATCGAGCCGGAGAGCCGGCGCGACCTCTACCTCCTCGTCGCCCGCGCTGGGCTGGAGCAGGGCCGGCGCGAGACGGCCCTGTTCGCCGCCGAGCGCGCCGCGGGGCTTGCCGGCCCGGACACCCGTGCCGCCGCCCAGGCCCGGCTCTATCGCGGCGCGGCGCTGATCGTTGCCGAGGGCCGGTTCGAGGAGGCCACCGACGCCCTGCGCGGCCTCGACCGCGCCGCCTTCACGGACGCCGACGCCGAACTCCTGGACTCCGCCCTTTCCGCCGCCGGCCAGATCCGCGGACCCCTGCCGAGCCCGACGCCGACGCCCGCCGAGGCGAGCGCCCGCCGTGCCGTGCCGGAGGCCCCGGCCATCGGCCGCGCCCGCGAGGCCCTGGCCCGCGCCGAGCGGGCGCTGGAACCGTAACCGAAACCCGTTGGACGCCTTTTGGAGCCCCGATCCCGCGTGATGACGCCCCTCGACACCCTGACGCTCCTGCGCCCCAAGGCCGAGGCCGGCCGCGCGCCGACGGGCGACGAGGCCGGCCCGCGCGCGGCCCCCGGCTTCGAGGCGATGCTGGAAGCGTTCGAGGCACGCCCCGCCCCCGCGGAGGCCGGCGCCGAGGGCGAGGAGGCCGCGCCGTTTCCCATGCCGGCCGATCCCCGCTCCGGCGAGACCCCCGCCGACGAATCCGGCGCCTCCCTGCGCGACCTGATGGCGCTCGCCACGCCCGTCCCGGCGGCCCCCGCCCCGGCCCTTTCGCCAGCCCTTGCACCGGAGGCCGCCCTGTCGGCGATCGTGCAGCGCGCCGCCGCCCGCGCGGGCGTCCCCGCCGCCGAGGCTCCCGCGCCCGCGCCGCGCATGACCCTCGTCGGCATCGAGACGCATTTCGCGCCGGTCCAGACCCGCGCCGTGCCGGGTGCCGCGGCCGAGCAGAGCGCGGCGTTCGCGGTCCCGGATCGGGCACCGGCCGCCCCCACCGCTTCCGCGCAGACGCCCAACGCCGCGCTCCGGCCCGATGCGCGCCCCGTCGTCCCGGCCTCGCCCGCTGCCCCGCCGCAGGTGACGATGCCCGGCCCGGCCGTGCATGCCGGCCTCACGGCGCATGGCGGATCACCGACGCCCGCCGTCCCACCGGTGCAGGGACAGATGGCATCCTCAGCGTCACCGGCAGCCGAGCCCCCGGCCGCATTGCGGGCGACGCCGGCCGCGGCGCCGTCCGCTCCCGCGACCCGTCAGGCGCCCCTCGAGGCAACGGCGATGCCGCCCTCCCCCCGTATCGCGACCACGGCGTCGCGTCCGGCGGTGGCACCTGCGCTGCCCGAAACCCGGCCCGTCGCGACCGAGACGCCCCCCGGACCGGATGCCGAGAGACCGGTCCAGACGCTCGCGACGCCATCCGCTCCGGTCGCGGCTCCGACCCCCGCCCCCGTCCCGCCGTCCGCGCCGCGCCCGCTCGCCGTGGCCGCGGCGGTCGAAGCGCCGCCCGTGACGGCAGCCGCCGACCGGGACGGAGCGGCCGATCCGCACGCAGCCCCGGCGACGGCGCCTTCCGATCCTGTCGCCGCGCCCGCGACGGAGGCGGCTGACGCGCAGCCGGCCGGCCCGTCGCCCGCCCGGCGCGCGGCGTCCCCGGCCACGGTGTCCGGGGCGATCACGGAGGATCGCTCCGCCCCGCCTCCGGCCGCGACGGTCGAGGTGCGTTCGACGGTCGTCGCCAACGATCCGGCGGTCGAGGCCCGATTCACGTCTTCCGTCACCGCATCGGCGCCCCTTACGGAAGCCGCCGCGGGCGATCCGGCAGTGACCGCACCATCCGCCCTCGCGGCCGCCGTACCCGCGGACACGGCTCCGCCGTCAGCGCCGGTCACCACCGGATCGCCCGTGCGCGCTTCGGTGGAGGGCACAGTCGCAGCCGCTATCACCGCCTCGGTTGCGGCCGAGCCGCAGGCCGCGCCCCCGCACGCCGTCGCGCCGCTGCCGGCGGCCCTCCCGGCCGGCACGGTGGATGCTCCTGTTTCCGCGCAGCCGCACGCCGATGCCCAGCCCGGCCCGGGCGAGGCCCCGCACGTCGCGGCCACCGCGTCCGCCACCGCGTCAGCCGTCGCTTCGGCGGCCCCGCGGGCGGCGCGTGGCGAGGCGCAGCGCCCGCTCGACGAGGCGGCGCCCGTGCCGGACGCGCGTTCCGACGAGACGCCACGGACGGCCCCCCGCGCCGGTCAAGCAGCGACCGTGCCGGTCCAGACCGGCGCCGCGCACCGTGCGGCCGGCGAGCGGCAGGCTGCGGTGCAGGCGAGCCTGCCGGGCCGCGCCCCCCTGCCGGCCGGCGACGCGGGGCCGGCCCCGCAGGCCTCGGACACCGCCGCCCCGCCGGCCCTGCCCACGAGCGTGGAAGCAGAACGGGCCGGCGCCCCGCTTCGCGCGGGCGACGCGCCGGATGCGGTGACCGACGATGCGCCGTCTCCCGTCCGGACCGAGGCGGGGGCGATGCCCGCCGTCGCGCCGGCGCGGGCCGAAACCGGCGTGGCGCCGCAGCGGGTGGAGCAGCCGGCGCGTGTTTCGCCCGCGCGGGTCGAGACGGCCCCCGCCTCGGAGCGGCGCCCGGAGGAAAGCCCGGTCGCGGCCGAGGCTCCGGCCGAGCCGCGCGCCCCGGAGGCCCCCGCGCCCGCGGCCCCGGTGACGGCGACGCCCGTCGGCCATCCGGGGCCGGCCTCGCCGCTGCGCCAGATCGTCGATGCGGTGAGCGCGCAGTTCCCGCCCGCGCCGCCCGCGGCGCCGGTGCGGACCGCCGTGCCGAGCGAGGCCGGGCCGCTGCGCATCCTGACGCTTCAGCTGCATCCGGCCGATCTCGGCACCGTGCTGGTGCGGATGCGGCTGCAGGACGGGCGGCTGGAGATGAACCTGCGCACCGGCCGCGAGGACACCGCCGAGCGCCTGCGCCGGGAGGGCGGCGCGCTGTCCGAGCTGCTGCGCGAGGCCGGCTACGCGCCGCAATCGCTCACCATCGAGGCGGGCGGCGGCCTCGGCACCGCGCCGGAGCGGGGCGCCCCGCAGAATTTTTCCGCAGGCCTTCAGAACGGACAATCGGGCGGGGCTTCGGCCGACCAGCCGCCGGGCCGGCGCCCGTCCCGCGAGGGACCGGAGCCCGCGCCCCGCGCCAAGGAACAGGACCATGACGGCACGTCTTCCGCTCTTCCTCGCAGCGATCTCTATCTCTAGCGCGGCGCTGGCCGCGACCAGCGTGCCGCCGATGTCCGGAAGCCCCCGCAACGCCACCGCCTCGGAGGGGCCGGACGGGAACGCGCGGGCGGGCTCGAACGTCTGCGAGCAGCAGATGGCGCGGGCCGCCGCCCGCTACGGCGTGCCGCTCGGCATGCTCTACGCGGTGGGGCTGACCGAGAGCGGCAAGCGCGGCTCGCTCCAGCCCTACGCCATGAACATCGGCGGGCGGGCCTATTTCGGCACCGGTCCGGCGGACGTGATCGCGCGGCTGGGGCAGGCGCAGCGCGAAGGCGTGCGGCTGGTCGATCTCGGCTGCATGCAGATCAACCACCACTATCACCGCGAAAAGTTCGCGTCGCTGGAGGCGATGATCGACCCGGCCCAGAACGTCGAGTACGCGACCCGCTTCCTCAAGGAGCTGCGCGACCGCGAGGGCAGCTGGACGCTGGCGGTCGCCCGCTACCACGCCGGGCCGAACAACAACCCGGCCCAGAAAGTCTATGTCTGCCGCGTCATCGCCAACATGGTCGCGACGGGTTTCGGGAACTGGACGCCGGGGGCGAAGGCGTTCTGTCAGCCGGGATAGGCGGGCTTCGACGAGCGATTATGACGCGAGCGCCGAAACTCCCCACCGTCATTCCGGGGCTCGCCGCAGGCGAGAACCCGGAATCCACCCGTGATGCACGGCCCATCACAGCGTCGTGCCCAGTCGTGGATTCCGGGTTCCGCTGCGCGGCCCCGGAATGACGGGGGAGGATGGAAGTCGAGGCGGTCAACTCGCAGGTTGCCCGGCGCTCACCCGTTATAGGTGTAGCCCATATACCGCTTCGCCTCGATCGGGTCGTGGCCCAGGCGCTCGCTGAGCTTCTTGCGCAGCTTGCTCACGTGGCCCTCGATCACGCTCTCCTCGACGCCGTTGCTGTAGACGCCGTAGACCACGTTGAAGACCTGCGTCTTGGTGAGCCGGCGCCCGCGGTTGCGCACGAGGTATTCGAGGATGTGGCGCTCGCGCCGCGGCAGGGAGAGCGGCACGCCGTCGATCTCGGGGTCGCGCCCGTCGTGGAACACCTTGAGGCGCTCCGCTGTCGGCGCGGATTCGGCGGGGGCCGGCAGCGCGCCGTTGACCCGGCGCCAGATCGCCTCGGAGCGGGCCAGTATCTCGCGGACATGGACGGGCTTCGGGAGCACGTCGTCGATGCCGGCATCGAGCAACTGCACCGTCTGCTCCAGCGAGCGCAGATCGGCCAGCGCGATGATCGGCGCGCGGGAATGGCGGCGGATCGAGGTGGCGCATTTGGCGCGTTCCTCGAAGTCGCCGAGCAGGAAGCCCTGCACCGCGTCGAGATCGCTCTGCGAGGCCGCCTCGATCCAGCTCAGGAACTCGTCCGGCAGCAGGCCGAAGGAGGAGACGCCCTCCCGCTCGAAACTGGCCTTGTACCCCTCGTTCACCGCTTCCCGTGGATCGACCAGGAAATACATCGACGGCTCTTTCCCCACACCCGGCGGGAGAGGACCCGGCCGGTGGCCACCGGACGCGCGTGCACCCCTGATGCCGGAGCCCACGCGCACCCTCGATTCGCGACCGCCCCATCCATCTCGCACCGCAACAGAGTGGTCAATTCCATTGCGCGATATTTAATTTCCGAACGCGAATGTTGCGCATCGGCCCATGCGAGTGGTGCATTCATACCACGATCAGGCGCATGAACCAATAGTTTGTTAACTTTTAGGAGTTTTGTCGAGGATACCGATCTATCCGGGCTTTTTTGCGGATTTCCGCCGCCCAGCTCAGGCGTGGCCGACGCGGGCCTGGGCGAGCGCGGTGGCGAAGCCGTCGAGGCAGAGCGCGGCGGCGTCCTCGGCGACGATGCGCTGGATCGCGACGCCCGCGAACATCTCGTCCAGTACGAGCTTGAAGAACACCGTCAGCGGCTGGGCCGAGAATTCGAGGTCCAGCACGACCTGCATGGAGCGGCCGAAATCGAGGCACACGTCGGCCCCGTCGGCATAGGTCAGCACCGAGTCCTTGAAGAACAGCTCGGCCGAGGACGCCACCACGTCGGCGATGTTGCCGTGGTGCTGGCCGCGGATCCAGCCGATCAGCACCCCGCCGTCGACGAGGCAGAGCTCGCCGATGAAGTCGCGCAGCGCATTGGCAAAGATCTCCTCCGCGGCGGCGATGCCGGGGGGCAGGCCGGGAAGGCTGGGCGAGAGGGGAGCGGCCTGAGCGGTCATCGGGCTCTCGCGAACAGGAAGAACAGGATCTGCGCCACGGCGCGGTAGAACTCCGCCGGAATCGTCTGATCGACCTGCACAGCATCGTACAGCGATCTTGCGAGAGGCTTGTCCTCGATCACGGCGATGCCTTTTTCCTCGGCAATCGCGCGAATACGTAATGCAATCAGGTCCTGACCCTTGGCCAGCACCAGCGGCGCCGGGTTCTCGCTCGGCTCGTAGCGCAGGGCGATGGCGAAGTGGGTCGGGTTGGCGATCACGACGGTGGCGCGATCGACGTTGGCGAGCATCTTGTTGCGGGCGCGGTCCTGGGCGAGCGAGCGCAGGCGGGCCTTCACGGAGGGGTCGCCCTCGGACTGCTTGTGCTCGTCCTTGATGTCCTGGCGCGACATCCGCAGCGAGCGCTGCCAACGGATGCGCGACCAGACGAGATCGCCCGCCACGATCACGATGATGGCGATCGCCACCGCCGAGACGAGGCGGATCGAGACGGTCAGGATCAGTTCTGGCAGCTGGCTCGGATCGACGAACATGGCATTGACGGCTCTTGTCCGCTCCGAGCGAAGGAGCAGGAGGGCGACCACACTGACCGACAGGAATTTAACGACGGATTTCAGGAACTCGACTTGACCCTGCAACCCGAAGATTCGCGACAATCCGGCCACCGGCGAGACCCGTGACCATTTCGGCGTGATCCGGTCGCCGACGAAGCGTGGCAGATTCTGCAGCAGCGAGGCCGCGAGACTGCATACGCACAGCAGCACGAGGAACGGCAGCAGGAACCGGCCGGTCGCGAGCGCCACCCCATGCAGCAGCATCGTCGCGTCCTCGCCGGTCTCCAGGCGAAAGCCGCGCGGCTCGTCGAAGAGCGGCGACAGGCTTTGCGTGAGCTGCGCCGCCTGTCCGCGGGCGAAGAAGGCGAGCGCCAAGAGGAAGCCGAGGATCGAGGCGAAGACCGGCGCCTCGCGCGAGAACGGGATGTCGCCCTTCTCGATCGCGTCGCGGACCCGCTTCTCGGTCGCGGCTTCTGTCTTGCTCTCCTTGTCGGTGTCCTCCGCCACGCCTCAGCCCTTTCGGGCCGAAGGCGGCGGGGCTGAACTCAGCAGGGCTGAGCGCCCCGAACGATGGCGAGCCCGACTCGCCATCGTTCGCCCGCGCGACGGCGCGGCGGCGGTCGTCCGCCGGGCGTCTCGATCCCGGCACGGGATCGAGACAACTAAAAAAAACCAATCACCGGATGAGGGCTTCATCCTCGCCTCCCGGATTGATCTCGATCTCGCCGCGGCCGGCCATCTCCATGGCGGTGTCGGTGATGGAGCGACGCGCCTCCATGACGTCGCGCTGCGCCGCGGGCTCGCCGCCGTTGAGTTCGTGCTCGACCATGCGGCGCACGCGGGCCGACAGCGCCGAGAGCACGGTGCCGCGGAACTCGGCGTCGGTGCCCTTGAGCGCCAGCACGAGGCGGTCGTTCGGCACGGCGTCGAACAGGGTGGTGCGGGCGCGCGGCGCCAGCTTGACGATGTCGTCGAAGGTGAACAGCAGACCTTTCAGGATCTCGACCGATTTCGGCCGCGACTCGCCGAGGCTGGTGAGCACGTCGTCCATCTGATGGCGCTCCATCTTGTTGATGATGTCGGCCATCTTGGCGTGGGTGTCGGCGCCGGAATTGCGGGCGCCGTTGATCATGAAGTCCTCGTGCAGCGTCTTCTCGATGCTGAGCAGCACCTCGTCGACGATGGGCTTGAAGCTCAGCATCCGCCGCATCACGGTGTTGCGGGTCGGCGCGGGCAGGTGGCCCATCACCTTGGCGGCGGTGGCGGGCTTGACCTTGGACAGGATCAGCGCCGCCGTCTGCGGGTGCTCCTTGACGAGGTAGCTCGCCAGCACGCTCTCCTGCACCGTGCCGAGGCGCTCCCACACCGAGCGGGTGGCGTTGCCGCGCACCTCGGACAGGATGTCGGCGATCTGGTCGGCGGGCAGCAGCCCGGACAGCAGTTTTTCGACCTCGTTGGCCGTGCCGACGAGGCTGTTGCCGGCCTTGAACTCCTCGGCGAAGTGCTCGACCACCGCGTCGAGCTGGTCGGGGCTGACCGCGCCGAGCTGCGAGGCCGAGCGGGTGATGCGCTTCAGCTCGTCCGGCTCGAAATACTTGATCAGCCGCCCGGCGGCCGGCTTGCCCATGGCGAGCAGCAGCGCGGCGACCTGATCGGTCGGATCGAGCCGTCGGGCCATGGCGCGGCCCGGTGCGGGAGCGGGAACGGGGCTCGCGGACATCCTCACCCTGTCGGAGTGCTAGAGCACGAAGCGGAAAGGGTGAGACTAGCCGTTCTGATCGGAGCCGGAAGGCCCGACCACCTCGGTGAGCGAGATTCCGAAGCGGGAATTGTCCTCCTCGACGATGACGATCTCGCCGCGGGCGATGACGCGGCCGTTGACCATCACGTCCACCGGCTCGCCGACCCGGTGGTCGAGGGGCACGACGGCGCCGCGCCCGAGCTTCATCAGGTTGGCCACCGGCATCGTCGCCGAGCCCAGCACCACTTGCATCAGCACCGGGATGCGCAGGATCGAATCGAGGTTGCGGCCCTCGCCGATCAGCGTGTCGGCGGCGGTCTCGGTGTCGGGGAACGGGCTGCTCATCGCGGGTCGACTCGTGAGGGACTGCGGGCCCGGTCTAGCCGCCGTGGCTGACGCGAGGCTGTCGCCGCGCGGCTATCTCAGCCCCTCCAGCATCGCCTCGATCGCGGCTCGCGCCGCGGCCACGGCCTCGGCGTCCCGCCCGCGCACGACGATGCGATTGCGAAACCCCTCCGCCGTCATCGAAGGGTAGGAGCCGATCGACACGCCGCCATGCGCCGCCGCGAGGGTGCCAAGCGCGCCCGCGAAATTGCCCTCGGGAATGTTGCCGGCCTCGATCGTCTCCGAGATGACCGGCGCGTTCGAGGTCAGCGTCGGGCGGATTTCGTCGAGCATGGCGTTCATGATCTGCGGCACGCCCGCCATCACGTGGACGTTGCCGATCCGAAAACCCGGCGCCTTCGAGATCGGGTTGGCGATGAGGTCGGCGCCCTCCGGGATGCGGGCCATGCGAAGCCGCGCCTCGTTGAGGTCCTCCGGGCGGTGACGCTCCAGCAGCATGGCGCGCGCCCGCTCATCCACGTCGATGCCGACCCCGAAGGCCTTCGCCACGCTGTCGGCGGTGATGTCGTCGTGGGTCGGGCCGATGCCGCCGGAGGTGAAGAGGTAGGTGTAGCGGGCCCTGAGCTCGTTCACGGCGGTGACGATCTCGTCCATCACGTCGGGGACGATGCGCACCTCGCGCAGATCGATGCCGATCTCGGTCAGCACGTCGGCGATGGCGCCGATGTTCTTGTCCTTGGTGCGCCCCGACAGGATCTCGTCGCCGATGATCAGGATCGCGGCGGTGATTTCTTGCGATTTTTCGGATTCTTGGGACATGCGGCCTCGGCGGCGAATTCGGCCCTGGAAGCTAGAGCGCGGATCGGTTTAGGCGAAGCCGCCGCGTCCGTCCCGCGCGGTGTGACGGGTGCGACCGATGCGCTTTCCCTCGGAACTGACCGAAGGCCGCCTCGTGCGGCGCTACAAGCGCTTCCTCGCCGACGTGACGCTGGCGGACGGGCGCCTCGTCACCGCGCACTGCGCCAACCCGGGGGCGATGCTCGGGCTCAATGCTGAGGGCGCGCGGGTGCTGCTCTCGACCTCGACCAACCCGTCGCGAAAACTGCCCTATTCCTGGGAGCTGGTGGAGGCGGACCTGCCCGGCGGCCCGCAATGGGTCGGCATCAACACCGCCCGCCCCAACGCCCTGGTGGCGGAGGCGTTTCACGAAGGACGCCTCGCGCCGCTCACGGGCTACGAGTCGCTGCGCCCCGAAGTCGCCTACGGTAAGGCGAGCCGCGTCGATTTCCTGGCGACCGGCGGCGGCCTGCCGCCCTGCCACGTCGAGGTGAAGAATTGCCACCTGATGCGCCACCCCGGCCTCGCCGAGTTCCCCGACTGCAAGGCCGCCCGCTCGGCCCGCCACATGGAGGAACTGGCCAACGTGGTGCGAGAGGGCGGCCGGGCGATGCTGATCGTGGTGATCCAGATGCGGGCGGACCGGTTCGACGTGGCGCGCGACATCGATCCGGGGTTCGATCGGGCGTTTCGGGGGGCGCTGGACGCGGGGGTCGAGGCGTATGCGTATCGGTGTGATGTTGGGGTGGAGGGGGTGGTGATTGCGGAGGGGGTGCCGATCGTCGGCGGTATCCGAACTTGAGGGATATTCTGTCGGGGTGCGTCCGCTCACGACTCTTAGCGGACCGTTCGTAAGTCAGGATCTATGCAAGCACTTAGTTAATCGGCTGCCTGCATTTACGATTAGATGACTCTAATTATTTACAACAAGAGCATCTACTACTTCACAGTCAACGGCGCCTAAATCGCGACGCACAGAGGTTCTTATATCGTTAATCTGCCTCTGACTTTTTGCTTTGAAATCTATATAGAAAGTTGTTTTAAGTGTGCCTATTTCTTCTCCATAAGATCGGAACATACGGCAGATAATATGGATATCTTTCACGTCCTTGTTTCCATTATTGTATACAGTGAGATTGAATGAAAACGACTGAGTAGAGCCTGTCTGCTGTAGACCGGATCTGCTCAATTTTATTTCTTTCTTTAGGTACTGGCGTTTAGTATCCAAAGCGTGCCGGGCTTCTGGAGTTACTTCTTCATCTCGGAAAAAATATTTCGGATTGTATAGCCATCCATAGCCCACAAGGAATACGACAGCCGCCGCTACCCCCCCCCTGTTCGGCCGTGCCATCGCCCTCATCGTCATCCCACGATCGCTTGTGCATCCACGATGTAAGCAAGGACCACCAAATAGCTGCTTTCCACCCCGAGCAGACTTTGCAAGTCCAAGTGATGGACTGAGAAGTGGCCCGCCCTCACCCCACCCGCTCGAACACCAAATTCAACCGCGTCCGCGCAACCCGCCGATAGCCATACCCCTCCAGCAACGCCGGCAGATCCATCTGCCACTGCTCGGTTCCGTTCTCGACGATCAGCAGCGCCGGCCGCAGGCTTTCCGGCGCCTCGCGAAAGAACGGCTCGAGGATCAGATCCTCGGCGCCCTCGACGTCGAGCTTGATCGCGTCGATGCGGGCGATGCCTTCCGAGCGGCACAGGCTGAGCAGGGTCACCGACGGCACGCGGATCGCGGCGCTCTTGTGAGTGCCGACGATCTTCACGCTTGATTCGCCGCGGTTGCGCGGATCGATGAACAGCGTCAGCTCGCCGGCCCGGTCGGCGACCGCGCAGGCGATGGCCTTGATCGTGCCGAACGGGTTCTGGGCGATGTTGTAGGTCAGACGGTCGAACACGTCGGGCTGCGGCTCGACCGCGAGGATGCGGGCGCGCGGGCCGGTGAGCGCCGCCACGAACAGCGCGTAGGCGCCGATATTGGCGCCGACATCGAGGAACACCGCGTCGTCCTTCAGGCGCGCCTTCAGGATCGCCCGCTCTTCGGAGTCGAAGAACTGCGGCGTGAACAACACCTTCTTCTCGCAATTGTTGTTGTAGGGGTGCAGCCGCATCCGCGCGCCGTAGCGCTCGACATCGAGCGGTTGTCCGCCGAGCAGCGAGATCGCGATCCGGCGCAGCAGCATCGCCATCCGCCGACCGCGCCAGGAATGCTCGTCGAGCGTCTGCGTCCGCTGCGCGATCCGGGCGACGAGCCCGGTCGGGGCGTAGGTGCCGTAGGGCTGGGAATCCTTCATCGTGCCCGCCTGATGCCAGCCGATTGGGGCCGCGGCAAGTCGTGTCGAAATGACGGCCGTTTCTCGAAGCCGCTCAGCGGCTTCGCGGCGCGAAGAGCGCCGCGCGCAGCGGGCCTCGGCGACAGCCGAGGCGTCGAGCGGAGCGGAAGCCTAAGCCCGCGGAGGCGGGCGCCGGCGATTGAGGCCTAGAAAGGAGAATCGATGATGCTGAAGCCTTTGACATTCCGAGGGGCCAAGCTGCATGTCGGTGCCATGCAGACCTTCGATTCCGATGGCGTTGAGATCGCCTTCATCGACGTGCCGGCCAAAGGGGGGACGGGTGACCCGATCCTGCTGATCCACGGCTTCGCCTCGAACCACGCGGTGAACTGGGTCAACACGCTGTGGGTCAAGTTCCTGTCGGAGGCCGGCTACCGGGTCATCGCGCTGGACAACCGCGGCCACGGCCAGAGCGAGAAGCTGTACGCGCCGAAGGCCTACGGCGCCGACCTGATGGCAGGCGACGGCCTGCGCCTGCTGCGCCATCTCGGCCTCCCTCGCGCCGACGTGATGGGCTACTCGATGGGCGCGCGCATCGCCGCCTATCTCGCCCTCGACTATCCCGACGCCGTGCGCTCGCTGCTGATCGGGGGCCTCGGCTTCCATCTGGTGGACGGGCGCGGCCTGCCGCAGGGCATCGCCGAGGCGCTGGAGGCCCCCGCCGGCACGCCCGCGCCGAACCCAACCGCGGCCTCGTTCCGGATGTTCGCCGAGCAGACCAAGAGCGACCTGAAGGCGCTCGCCGCCTGCATCCGCTGCTCGCGCCAGACCCTTTCGCGGGCCGAGTTGTCGGCCATCGACACCCCGACCCTGGTCTCGGTCGGCACGCTCGACACGGTGGCGGGTTCGGGCAGCGAACTCGCCCGGCTGATGCCCAACGCCCGCGCCCTCGACCTGCCGGGCCGCGACCATTCCACCGCAGTGGGCGACAAGCTGCACCGGCAGGGCGTGCTGGAGTTTTTGGCGCAGCGGCCCTGAAGGACATCGACCGCCCATGAAAAAACCGGCGGCCGTGCTCGGGCCGCCGGTGCGAATCGGTCTCGGAATAAACGCCTCTTACGCGCGCAGGCGCGTCGGGCGGCTCTTGTCGCGGGCGGCGCGGGCGGCCTGCTCGACGGTGCGGAACAGGGTGCCGTCGAGGCCGTCGAAGCGCGGCTCGGACGAGAAGAACCGCACGCCGCCGCGCTCCGGGACGGCGATGCCGGCGGTGAGGTCGCCGATCTCGATCACGCGCGTGGGCGGGCCGTCCCCGGCGGAGAGGATGTCGGCATAGGGCTGGACACGGGTCATAACGGGGTGAACTCCTGCGGCCTCCTTGGGGCCGGTTGTCGGGGCAGCGTTCGTTGCGGGGCTCCTAGCCCACCAACATGACCGCCCGACAACACGCTCGCCCCCGTCCGGCCCCGCCGCCGACAAGTCTGGAAGTTTTCAGATGCGAAACATCGTTCAAGGCAAGTCCTCCTGATTGGCGAGGACCACGAAGCGAAATGCTCCGTGATGCATTAGCGTTTGATAACGCGGCGCAAGCGTGCCATGACAAATCACCGCGGTGCGGAGACGACCGCACACCCCGAAGATGAGCGTTCAGGCCTTCACCGTCAACGGAATGTTCTTTCGAAGATCAGCTTGACAGGGAAAGAACACGCCGGGTTTCGGGGCGAATCCGACGTGTCTTGCCTGTAGGGCCCGAGGCTTAGCCCGCGGCGACGATCCGCCCGAGATCGGCATGGGCCGTGAAGACGCACGCCGCGCCCGCGTCCGACAAATCCCGCCCGGTCCGGTCGTGGCCCCAATGGCCGCCGCCGGTGAAGCCCGCGACCCGCATCCCCGCGGCGCGGGCCGCCTGCACGCCCGGCACGCTGTCCTCGATCACGAGGCACGTGGCGGGCGCCGCCCCCATCCGGGCGGCGGCATGCAGGAAGAGGTCCGGGAACGGCTTTCCGCGCGCCACCTCGGCCGAGGAGAAGATGCGCCCGTCGAAGTACGGCAGCAGGCCGGTGAGCGTGAGCGAGCAGCGCAGCCGCACCGGATCGCTGCTGGAGGCGACGCAGAACGGCAGTCGGAACGCGGCGAGCGCCTCGGCGATGCCGGCCATGGCCGAGAGTTCGGCCTCGAACGCGCGCAGCGTCTCGGCCTTCACCCGCTCGGAAAATCCCTCGGGCGGCCTGATGCCGTCCTCGTCCGCGACCCGCTGCATGATCGAGACCATGGAAGTACCGGCATAGCGCGCCCGCACGGTCTCGATATCGATCGCCAGACCGATCTGGTTGAGCCCGCGGGTGAGCACGCCGAGGCTGATCGGCTCGCTGTCCACCAGCACGCCGTCGCAGTCGAAAATCACCAGGGCGGGAGGGGAATGCGGGTCCGTCATCGGGCACGGGCTCTCGCACGGGCGCGGCAGTGCTGCAACGCGGCGGAGAGCCGTCCTCGCAGAAGGAACGGCCGTAAGGCCGGGCGCGAAGAGCGCCCCGCTTGAGCGGCCTCGGCGTAAGCCGAGGCGTCGAGCGGAGCGAACAGCCAAAGCTGCGGACGCGGCTGCCGGCGCTTGAGGCCGAGCAGGAATCCGCGGCTGCCGGCGCTTGAGGCCAGCGACGAAGAAACTTGCCAGCGGCGCTGGCCTCGGCCTAGTCAGGCGGCCAAGCGCGGCGGCTCGAGCCCGCGCGAGGTCGGACATGCTGCGAAACGTCGCCCGCTTCCTCGGATTGCCGTTCTTCAGCCGCGCGATCGGGCTCGTGGTCATGGCGGGGGGCTTCGTGCAGCTCTGCTACGACGGAGCGCGCTCCATCGCCAACAACGGCCTGCGCATCACCACCGTCGCCGACTGGATCCACGCCCTGCCGCAGGATCGCACCGCGGCGCTCGGCCAGACGGTGGAAAGGATCGCGCCCTGGGCCGACGCGGTGCTGCTGGCGCCGCTCGGCCTCGTGCCGGCCTCGCTGTTCGCGCTGGGCGTCGGCGCCGTGCTGATCTGGCTCGGCCAGCCGCCGCGGGAGCCGATCGGGTTTCTGACGGGGCCGTGAGACTGGCGGAGGATCGAGACTGCAACAATGTTGCGGCCTGCCTTGAAAAACGCCCATCTCGGCGGGCACGGTCGGGGCGCTCGCCGAACCCTGCCCCTCATCCGGACGAACCGACGCGCATGACGCTGCCCCGCCTGTCCCTCTCCACCCTTGTCGTCCCCTTGGTCGTCCTGGCGTCCCTCGGGCCGGCCGCCGCGCAGGATCGCGGCAGCGTCAACCCGAAGCCGCTGCCGCCGCTGGCCAACCCGGACGATCCCTCGACGCCGGCGAAAGCCCTGTTCGGGCGCGTGACGGGGCCGACCGGCGGCCAGCCGCAATCCTTCGGCTCCTACGCCAAGGGCTGTTTTTCCGGCGGCGAGGCGCTGGCGATGGACGGGTCGAACTGGCAGGTGATGCGCCCCTCGCGCAACCGGATGTGGGGCGTGCCGCATCTCGTGAACTTCATCGAGCGGCTGGCCGCCCAGGCGCCGCGGACCGGCTGGCCGGGCCTCCTCGTCGGCGATATGTCGCAGCCCCGCGGCGGGCCGATGCTGACCGGCCACGCCTCGCACCAGCTCGGCCTCGACGTCGATGTCTGGCTGACCCCGATGCCGGGCCACCGCATGAGCCGGGCGGAGCGCGAGGAGACCTCGGCGACGAACGTGGTGCGCCCCGACCGCCTCGACATCGACCCCCAGGTCTGGACGCCGCAGCACACGGCGCTGATCCGCATGACGGCGCGCCAGCCGGAAGTCGCGCGCATCTTCGTCAACCCGGCGATCAAGCGGGCGCTGTGCCGCGAGGCGGGCGGGGATCGCGGCTGGCTCACCAAGGTGCGCCCGATGTACGGGCACAACTATCACTACCATATTCGCCTCGCCTGCCCCGGCGGCGAGGCGGCGTGCGACGACCAGGCCCCGCCGCCGCCCGGCGACGGCTGCGGCGCGGAACTCGACTACTGGTTCAGCCCGGCGATCCTGAACCCGCCCAAGCCCAAGACTCCGCCCAAGCCGCGCCCTCCGATGACGCTGGCCGGGTTGCCGGACGCGTGCCGGGCGGTGCTGCACGCGCGGTAGGCGGCAGAAAAGAGCACTTTTCCTCGCCCGGGAAGGAGATCGGAGGCGGGGGCAAAATGAGGCGCAGACAGTGCCTGGCACATCACCGTTTACCCTTATCATTCGAATCAAATTTGTGGTTGAGCCGTCCTCAGGAAAGAGATAGAAATAAAATCATTTAATAAGGCATGCAATCTGCAGCAAGCATGCTTCGCAAGAGGGGGATGTCAGTATTCTACAAAATATGAATAACTTTTTACTATTACTAATTTACATGTAAGAATGGGGGACATGAATGCCAAATAAACCTACGTTTATAGATTTTACAGATGAAGATCGAGAAGCTTTTATTTCAGAAATTGGGCAAGAGGTCGAAAGAGGTTCCGATCGTGCCGTAGTTCTGCTTGGTGCGGCCATGGTTGATGAGGTTCTCAAAAGAACGCTGAGACAATTTTTCGCCGATGTAAGCAGCACGGAGGAACTTCTAGAAGGCGGACCTAGCGCTCCTCTCGGCAGTTTTTCTGCGAGAATTAAAATAGCTGAGGCACTTGGACTAATCGCACCGGCAGAAGCAAAGATTATGGACTCGATACGCACAATCAGAAATGATTACGCGCATAGACTTGCCGGTGAAATCGATACTGCGGCCGTTTCAGACAAATTAGCGAGCAGGCGTGCGACGATAAATAAGTGGATTGCAGAAGCTAAGGTCTCCATAGCTGAAGAAGACAACTTTGGAATGGCATATGCTAAAATGTGCATTTCCGCAATATTGTTTCTTGTAAAAAGATTTTCTTGGATCGACCGCATAAAACGACCCACAAGACCGGAGATGGTCTTAATAAAATCAAAAACAACAAAAAACGAATAATGCACATGATCTGGTGGCACGAATTAATGAACTAAAATCAAGATATATATACAATACCGACGCCAATAGATAAATTATGCAACAACCGTGCGTTAAGAAAAATAGTCAATTATTATTGCGCCACAAATTGCACAATTACTTAGCGGCGATGCCGGTCCCGACCGGGCAGGACACGCCGGTGCCACCGAGCCCGCAATAGCCGCCGGGGTTCTTGGCCAGGTATTGCTGGTGGTATTCCTCGGCGAAGTAGAACGCACCGAGTGGCTCGATCTCGGTGGTGATCGGCCCGTAGCCGCGGGCCTGGAGGGCGGGGGCGTAGGCGTCGCGCACGGTCCGCGCGGTCTCGGCCTGAGCCTCGTCCGCGGTGTAGATGCCCGAGCGGTACTGCGTGCCGACATCGTTGCCCTGGCGATACCCTTGCGTCGGGTCGTGACTCTCGAAGAACACCTTGAGGAGTTCGGCGAGCGGCAGCACGGCGGGGTCGTAGGCCACCAGCACGACTTCGTTGTGGCCGGTGCCGCCGGTGCAGACCTCCTCGTAGGTCGGGTTCGGCGTGTAGCCGCCGGCGTAACCCACCGCCGTCACGTGGACGCCGCGGGGCAGCTGCCAGAACTTGCGCTCGGCGCCCCAGAAGCAGCCGAGCCCGAGCACGATGGTCTCGATGCCCAGCGGATAGGGCCCCTTCAGCGGATTGCCGTTGACGAAATGGGCTTGCGCCGTCGGCAGCGGCGTGGGGCGGCCCGGCAGGGCCTCGGAGGGGGCGGGCATCTCGGGGCGCTTGCGGAAGAACAGCATGGGGCTTCCCTCGATCGTGACGGTGCGGTGACGGGGATTCGTGTCGCGAGACGACTTCCCCTGATATGGTCATGCCCCCGCGCTTTGACGACGGCCCCGGCGGGACCGATTCGGGGCGCGGCGACACGGGAGCGTGCAGGAGCGGATGGGGCCCGACGACGACTGGCAGCCGACCGAGCGGGTGCGCGCCGGCCTCCACCGATCCGGCAAGGGCGACCCGTTCGCCGCCGCCGTGCGGGCGACCCGCATGGCGATGATCATCACCGACCCGCGCCGGCCCGACAACCCGATCGTCTTCGCCAACGACGCGTTCCTGGCGCTCACCGGCTACACCCGGCACGAAGTGACGGGGCGCAACTGCCGCTTCCTGCAAGGGCCGGAGACCGACGCCAACGAGGTCGCGCGGGTGCGCGACGCGATCACCGCCGAGCAGGACATCCACGCCGAACTGCTGAACTACCGCAAGGACGGCAGCGCCTTCCACAACGCGCTGTTCCTCAGCCCCGTCCACGACGAGGACGGCACGCTCCTGTTCTTCTTCGCCTCGCAGCTCGACGTGAGCGACCGCTACGCGCTGCGCGACGAGCGCGACCGCACGCGCGCGGCGCTCGATGCCAACGCGCAGCTGCTGCGCGAGGTCGGGCACCGCGCCCGCAACGACCTGCAGATGATCAGCGCGATGCTGGTGCACCAGAGCGGCGACAGCACCGATCCGGCGGTGCGGACGGCGCTCGCCGTCGCGATCGGCCGCATCGATGCACTCGCCGCGCTCTATCGGATGCCGCAGGGCGAGCACGAGGCCCGCGACCTCGCCGAGCTGGCCCGCGAGGTCGCCGGGACGCTCGTCGAGGCGACCGGGCGCGACGACGTGGCGCTGACCCTCGACCTCGCGCCGATCCCGATCCGGGCCGACGCCGCCGGCCCGCTGGCGCTGATCCTCAGCGAGAGCGTCTCCGACGCGCTCCGCCACGCCTTCCCGGACCGGCCGGGCCGGCTCACCGTGCGTCTCGCGCGGGACGACGCGGCGGTGATGCTCGACGTCGCCGACGACGGGATCGGATTGCCGGAGCCGGCAGGGGGCCACGCGGCGACCGGCCGGGGCTTGGTCGACATCCTCGTGCGCCAGCTCGACGGCACGCGCCGCACCGAGCCGGCGCCGTCGGGCGGCACGCGGATCGTGTTCCGCTTCCCGCCGGGGCGGATCACGTCATAGCTAGCAGTTGCGGTCCTTGAGCGGGTCCGGCTTGCGCCCGTCCGGCAGGATCTCGGCGACGTGCTGGTGCACCATCGCGGCGGAGAACGGCTTGCCGATGAAGCGGGCCCCCTCCGGCATGTCGCCCGGCTCCGGCGCGACGTTGCCGGAGGCGATGACGATCGAGATGTGCGGCCACCGCGCGGCGGTCTCGCGCGCCAGGGCGAAGCCGTTGCGCGTTCCGGGCATCTGCACGTCGCTGAACAGCAGCACGATGCAGGCCTGCTCGCGCTCCAGCAGCGCGATGGCCTTGTCGCCGTCGTCGGCCTCGAACGTCCGGAACCCGGCATCGGCCAGGATATCCGCCGCATCCATGCGGATCAGTCCGTCGTCATCGACGACGAGGGCGTAGGGGGCTGGCGCTTCGGGCTGGGTGCTCATGAACGACACAAGTCCGTGAGCCCGCTGGAGGTCCATCCGATCCCGCGGTCCGGTGGGATATCGGGTCGCACGGTGAATTGCGCGCAATGGGATCGATTCGTGATACTGTTACGCTCGAACGGTGGTAGAGTTTCACGGACGACGGTCGCGAGGAGGCGACGGAGCCTTGCCCGATCGCTTCGAACAGAACCGCATCGACGCCGAAATCGGCCGTTCCGACCCCAGCAACGATCCGTTCGCCGCCGCGGTGCGGGCGACGCGGATGCCGATGCTGATCACCGACCCGCACAAGCCCGACAACCCGATCGTCTTCGTCAACGATGCGTTCTTCAAGCTCACCGGCTACACCCGCGACGAGATCATCGGGCAGAACTGCCGCTTCCTCCAGGGCCCGGACACCGACCGCGCGGACATCGCCCGGCTTCGCGACGCGGTGGAGCGCCGCGCGACGATCGAACTCGATCTGCTCAACTACAAGAAGAACGGCGACAAATTCTGGAACCGGCTGCTGATCTCGCCGGTCTTCGACCGCGACGGCACGCTGACGTTCTTCTTCGCGTCGCAGTTCGACGTGACTCTGGAGCGGGAAAAGCTCGCCCGCGTCCAGCAGGACCGCGACGCGCTGGAGGCCGCCGTCGAGCGCCGCACCGCGGCCCTCAGCCAGAGCGAGCAGCGGCTGCGGTTCGTCCTCAAGGCCGGCCGGATGGGCACCTGCACCGTCGATCTGGAGACGGGCCACACGGTCGCGTCCGACAGCTGCAAGGCGATCTTCGGGCGCAAGCCCGACGAGCCGATGTCCTATGCCGACCTGCTGGAGATGATCCATCCGGACGATCTCGGGCGCATGAAGGCGACCCTGGACGCATCGGTCGCGAACAACATCGAATACGCCATCGAGTACCGGGTCGTCATGCCGTCCGGCGAAGTCCGCTGGGTCGAGGTGCGCGGACAGCCGTTCTACACCTCGGAGGGGACGCCGCTGAGCATGGTCTGCGTCTCTCTCGACATCACCGAGCGCAAGCGCGGCGAGGAGCACCGCGCGCTGCTGGCGGACGAGCTGAACCACCGGGTGAAGAACTCGATGGCGACGATGCAATCCATCGCCCACCAGACCCTGACCCATGCGGGCTCGCTCTCCGATGCGCGCACCACGCTCGACGCCCGCCTGCAATCGCTCTCCGCCGCCCACGACGTGCTGACCCGCGAGAGTTGGGAGGGCGCGACCCTGGCGGAGATCGCCGAGCGGGCCTTGCAACCGTTCCGCCAACGCGACGGCAAGCGGTTCAAGGTCGGCGGCCCGCCGGTGCGGCTGTCGCCCCGGCACGCCCTGGCGTTCGTGATGGCGCTGCACGAACTGGCGACCAACGCGGTGAAGTACGGGGCGCTCTCCGACGCCAACGGCCGCGTGATCCTCGACTGGGACATCGTCGGCGAGGACAGGCCCGGCCGCCTGTGGGTGCGCTGGGAGGAGATCGGCGGCCCGCCCGTCACGCCGCCCCGGAGGAAGGGGTTCGGCTCGCGCATGATCGAGCGGGCGCTGGCGGCCGAACTCGGCGGCACCGCCGAGATCGACTACCGGCCGCGCGGCTTGGTCTGTACGGTCGAGGCGCCGATGCCGGACAAGGCCGTCGTCCTGACCTGAGCCCCGAATCGGCCCGTCGAGCCTCACGCCCGCGGATGCGCCTCGGGCCGGCGGCCGGGCGGGGCCTCGCCGCGACCGCGATAGGACAGGGCCTCGGCCAGATGCAGGCGCCGCACCCGCGCCTCGCCGTCGAGGTCGGCCAGCGTCCGGGCGACCCGGAGCGTCCGGTGGAAGCCGCGGGCGGACAGCCGCATGGTCTCGGCGGCGTTGCGGATCAGCGCGGCGCCCTCCGCGTCGGGGGCGGCGGCCTCCTCGATCACCGGGGCCGGGCAGGTCGCGTTGGTGGTGGAGGCGGGCAGGCCCTTCTCGGCGAAACGCGCATTCTGCCGGGCGCGGGCCGCGGCGACGCGGGCGGCGGCCTCGCGCGAACCTTCGGCCGGCGGCGGCAGGATCAGGTCGGCGGCGGTGACGGCGGCGACCTCGACCCGCAGGTCGATCCGGTCGAGCAGCGGGCCGGAGATGCGGGCGCCGTACTGCGCGGCGCAGCGCTCGTTCGGGCCCTTGCGGCAGGTATAGCCCGGCTCCAGCGCCATGCCGCAGCGGCACGGGTTCATCGCCGCCACCAGCTGGAAGCGGGCCGGATAGGTGACCCGGTGGTTGGCCCGCGCGATCATCACCTCGCCGGTCTCCATCGGCTGGCGCAGGGAATCGAGCACCTGGGGGGTGAACTCGGGCAGTTCGTCGAGGAACAGCACGCCGCCATGGGCCAGCGAGACCTCGCCCGGCCGCGCGTTGAGGCCGCCGCCGACGAGCGCTGCCATCGAGGCGGAGTGGTGCGGCTGGCGGAACGGACGACGGTTCGACAGCGCCCCGTCCTTGAGCACGCCCGCCACCGACTGGATCATCGAGACTTCGAGCAGCTCGCGGGGTCCGAGCGGCGGCAAGATCGAGGGGAGGCGCGCGGCGAGCATCGACTTGCCGGCGCCGGGCGGGCCGTTGAAGATGAGGTTGTGGCCACCCGCCGCGGCGATCTCCAGGGCGCGCTTGGCGCCCTCCTGGCCCTTGATGTCGCGCAGATCCGGCATTGCGCCGGGCGGGGCCGCGATGGCGGGCTGCGGGCGGGCCATCACTTGGCTGCCCTTGAAGTGGTTGGCGAGCTGGATCAGGGAGCGCGGCGCCAGCACGTCCATGTCGCCCGCCGCCCACGCCGCCTCCGGCCCGGTCGCGGCCGGGCAGATCAGCCCGAGTCCCCGGCCGTGGGCCGCCATCGCGGCCGGCAGCACCCCCGCCACCGCGGTGATCGAGCCGTCGAGCGCCAGTTCGCCGAGCACGCAATAGCCGCCGAGGGCATCTTCCGGCAGCGCGCCGATGGCGCCAATCACGGCGAGCGCGATCGGCAGATCGTAGTGCGAGCCCTCCTTCGGCAGGTCGGCCGGCGCGAGGTTGACCGTGATGCGCTTGGCCGGCAGCGCCAGCCCCGAGGCGATCAGCGCCGAGCGCACCCGCTCGCGCGACTCCGCCACCGCCTTGTCCGGCAGGCCGACCACGGTGAAGCCGACGGCGCCGGGCACGATCTGCACCTGCACATCGACGGCACGCGCCTCGATCCCCTCGAAGGCGACGGTGGCGACGCGGGTGACCATGCGGGGGGAGACGTCTCGAATCGTGGAGGTTGCAGCCTAGGCGGGCGTTCGCGGGCTGACAATCGCAAGCGTGGCCTCGAACCGGAAAGCGAGCCGGCAAAACAGGACGGAACCGTACAAAAATCCGGCCGTTCGATCAGGACAACCCACCCCTACGGAGTGCCTGAATGTCGTTTCGCCCCCTCGCCGCCGCGCTGATCGGCGTCGCCCTGCTCACCGGCCCGGCGCTCGCCGACGAGAAGCTGCCGCCCGATCAGCAGGCCAAGGTGGAGGACATCCTGAAGAAGGAGGGCTTCACCAAGTGGAAGGAGATCGAACTCGACGACGGCATGATCGAGGTGGACGACGCCATCGACACCAACGGCAAGCAGTTCGATCTCAAGCTCGATCCGAAGACGCTGGAGATCGTGAAGCGCAAGGCGGAATGACGCTCCGCCGCCCGGCACCGCCTTCCCAGGCGTTCTCCGGGCGAAGGTCGTGTGACCGGGCGCATCGTCCTGGATGTCTTATCCGGGACGATGCGCCCGGTTCCCGTGCCGCGTCGGCTTTCTCCGACGAGCCGGCGGCCATCTCGTCGGACCGATGATCGAGGGAACGGGCCTTGTGCGCGGCGTCCGCCGACCGGGCGGGGCGACGGGCCGCGTCCTACCGGAGCTCCATGAAGTACGCGCCGCTCTCGGCGACGCTCTCCCCCTCGGGCCTGAGGCCGCGCCAGTGGGTGATGAGGCCGGCCCCGCCGCGCTCTTCCGATCGCGAGAGCGTGAGCAGGCTCTCGCCGGGTTTGTAAACGGCGGTGCCGTTGCGATTCACCAGCGACCCGTTCTCGTAGCGGTGGAAGGTGACGGTCAGGATCGAGCCCTCGGATCGTGTCTGGCACAGGATGCGCTCGCCGGTCCGGAAGCCGTGGATCGTGAGCAGGCAGCCGCCGCGGGCGCCGGGAATGCCGAGGACGAGATCGTAGGAGACGAGGGTGGAGGAGCCGCCCTCGGTCAGGCCGGGATCGTGCTCGTAGACGTAGCGGCCCTGCCATTCACGACCCGGTCTCTCCGGTGCCGCGAGCGCGGTCCAGGCCGCGAACGCGGGCACCGCAGCCCAGCACAACCGAGTCGCTCGTCTCATCATCGTCCCTCCCTCAGAGCCGATCGACGCCGGCCCCGCGACCGGCACGCTTGCATCCCGCCGCGCCTGCCGTCATATACGCCCTCGGGAGGTTGGCGAGGGACGTTTCACTCGCCAACCGGGTCAGGTCCGGAAGGAAGCAGCCCTAACGAGACCGAGCGGGTCTTTGTCCAGCCTCCCACCTTCGCCGGCCCCCCCCCGCGGGGCCCGGCGGCCGGCCTTCCCAAAAATCCGATCGGCGGCATGGACGAGACGCACGGCACGCTCCCCGACGCGCCGGGCCTGCCCGGCCTGCCCGCCCCCGCGACGCCCTACCGGGTGCTGGCGCGCAAATACCGCCCCCAGACCTTCGACGACCTGATCGGCCAGGGCGCCATGGTGCGCACGCTGGCGAACGCCTTCGCGGCCAACCGCATCCCCCAGGCCTGGATGCTGACCGGCGTGCGCGGCGTCGGCAAGACCACGACCGCCCGCATCCTGGCCCGCGGCCTCAACTACGTCCGCGACGGTGAGCCCGACACCGGCCCGACGGTGGCGATGCCGGAACTCGGCCGCCATTGCCGCGCGATCATGGAATCCCGGCACATGGACGTGCTGGAAATGGACGCGGCCTCGCATACCGGCATCGACGACGTGCGCGGCATCATCGACGGCATCCGCTATTCGCCGACAGAAGCGCGCTACAAGGTCTACATCGTCGACGAGGTGCATATGCTCTCGGAGAAGGCGTTCAACGCCTTCCTCAAGACGCTGGAGGAGCCGCCGCCCCACGCCAAGTTCGTGTTCGCGACGACGGAAATCCGGAAGGTGCCGGTCACGATCCTGTCGCGCTGCCAGCGGTTCGACCTGCGCCGGGTCGAGGCCGAGACGCTCTCGGCCCATCTGAAGAAGATATGCGCATCTGAGGGCGTGGACGCCGAGGCCGAGGCGCTCGCCGCCGTCACCCGCGCGGCGGAAGGCTCGGTGCGCGACGCGCTCTCGCTGCTCGATCAGGCCATCGCCCACGGCGCCGGCACGGTGACCGCGCAAAGCGTGCGCGACATGCTGGGGCTCGCCGACCGCGCCCGCATCGTCGATCTGTTCGAGGCAATCATGCGCGGCGACGTGCCAGCCGCCTTCGCCGAGTTGCGGGCGCAGTACGATGCCGGGGCCGACCCGGCGGTGGTGCTCTCGGATCTCGCCGGCTTCACCCACCTCGTCACCCGTCTCAAGATCGTGCCGGACGCCGCCGCCGACCCGACGCTGAGCGAGGCCGAGCGGGTGCGCGGCGTCGAATTCGCCGCGCGGCTGCCGGTGCGGGCGCTGTCGCGGGCGTGGCAGATTCTGCTCAAGGCGCTGCCCGAGGTGCAGGCCGCGCCCCGCCCGCTGCCCGCGGCCGAGATGGCGCTCGTGCGGCTCGCCTACGCCGCCGACCTGCCGACCCCGGACGAGGCCCTGCGCCGCCTGCGCAGCGACGAGTCGCTTTCCGGTGGCGCAAGCCCGCAGGGCTCCGGCGGCTCCTTCTCCGGCGGATCCGGCGCGCGGGGCTCCGCCGCGCTCGCCCGCGAGAGCGCACCGCTTTCCGCATCGCCGGCCCCCGCGCTCCCGCGCCCGGTGCTCGCCTCGGCCAACCCCGCCCCGGAAGCCGCCCGCCCGGCGGCCGCCGCCGCGCCCCCCGGCCCGCGGCTCGGGCGGTTCGAGGACGTGGTGGCCCAGGCCGAGGCCCGGCGCGACATCGCCCTCAAGGTGGCGCTCGAGCGCGACGTGCATCTCGTGCGCTTCGAGGAGGGCCGCATCGAGTTCCGCCTCGCCGCCGGCGGGCGGCCGACGCTGGCCAACGACTTGGCGCGAGCGCTCGACGAGTGGACCGGTCGGCGCTGGATCGTCGCGCTCTCGAAGGACGAGGGCGGGGCGACCCTGGAGCAGAACACCCGCGCCGCCGAGCAGACCCGCCACGAGAACGCCGCCGCCCATCCGCTGGTGCGCGAGGTGATGGCGCGCTTCCCCGGCGCGCAGATCGTGGACGTGCGCGACAAAGGGGCCGCCGACGCCGGCCCCGCGACCGGCGTGGCGGCGGCCACCGGCCCGGTCGAGGCGGTGCCCGAGGAGCCGGAGGACGAGGCGTGAGGGCTCACGCCCTGGCGGCAGCGCATCGCGGCCCCTAAGTCAGAGAGCGACGTTCTTCCAAAAATACGACCGGAGCGGACCGATCATGCGCGACCTCATGGGCATCATGAAGCAGGCCCAGGCCATGCAGGAGAAGATGGCCTCGCTCCAATCCGAACTCGACACGGTCGAGGTGCGGGGCGCCTCCGGGGGCGACGCGGTGAGCGTGCGGATGACCGCCAAGGGTCAGGTGCTCGGCGTCACCATCGACCCGAGCCTGATGGTCGCCGACGAGCGCGAGATTCTGGAAGACCTCATCGTCGCCGCCTGCAACGACGCCCGCGCCAAGGCCGAGGCGACCGCGCAGGAGCGCATGGCCGAACTGACCAAGGGCCTGCCGCTCCCGCCCGGCATGAAGCTGCCGTTCTGACGGGACCCCGCGGCCGTCAGGAAACCCGCGCCGTCATTGCGAGGCGGAGCCGAAGCAATCCAGGGCGCGACCCTTCCTGAAGAGGCGAGACTGCGCCGAAGAAACGGCCACGTCCCCCTCCATCCTGTGAGTGCGGAGCGCTGGGTTGCTTCGGCTTCGCCTCGCAATGACGGCGTGAGGCGGCGACCGTCGCGGGCAACGTGCAACCGATCGCTTCGGCCCAGTCTCACGATGACGGCGCAGCTTTCCCCAGCCGCGTCGGCCCGAACCCAAACCATGTTAAGGCACGGGTCCGCCGGCGGCGGCATGATCATCGGGCCGGGCCGACCTTGCCCCCCATTGCGGCTCGGCAGGTTCCGCCGGCCTGACTCCCGGCCGGCGGGACCGCTTCTCAGCGGATGCCCGTCCGTGACGTAGCGAAGCCCTGCCCTTCCAGACGAAGGGCAGGGCTTCGCTCTTTTCAGTCTCAGGCGGCGATCGGGGCGGCCACCGGCTCGGCGGCGCGCACGTCGGCGTCGACGTGGCTCTCGAAGCGCTTGAAGTTGTCGCGGAACATCGTGACGAGGCGCGTCGCGGTCTCGGCGAAGGCGGCTTTGTTGGTCCAGGTCTCGACGGGCGAGAGCACCTGCGTCTCGACGCCCGGCACCTCCACCGGCACCGCGAAGCCGAAATACGGGTCGCGGCGGAACTCGACCTGCGACAGCGAGCCGTCGAGCGCCGCCGAGAGCAGGCGGCGGGTCACGCGGATCGGCATGCGGCGACCGGTGCCGACGCCGCCGCCGGTCCAGCCGGTGTTGACGAGCCAGCAATCGACGCCGTGCTCGGCGATGAGATCGCGCAGCAGGTTGCCGTAGGTGCTCGGATGGCGCGGCATGAACGGCGCGCCGAAGCAGGTCGAGAACGTCGCCTCCGGCGCGGTCAGGCCGCGCTCGGTGCCGGCCACCTTGGCGGTGTAGCCCGACAGGAAGTGGTACATCGCCTCGGCGCCCGACAGCTTGGCGATCGGCGGCATCACGCCGAAGGCGTCGCAGGTCAGCATCACGATGTTCTTCGGATGGCCCGCCCGGCCCGTGGCGCTGGCGTTGGCGATAAAGTCGAGCGGGTAGGCGCAGCGGGTGTTCTCGGTGAGCGAGGCGTCGTCGAAATCCGGCGCGCGGGTCGCGGGGTCGATCACCACGTTCTCCATCACCGTGCCGAACCGCTCGGTGGTGGCGTAGATCTCCGGCTCGGCGTTGCGCGAGAGGCGGATGGTCTTGGCGTAGCAGCCGCCCTCGAAGTTGAAGATGCCGTCCTTGCCCCAGCCGTGCTCGTCGTCGCCGATCAGCTGGCGCGAGGAATCGTTCGAGAGCGTGGTCTTGCCGGTGCCGGACAGGCCGAAGAACAGGGCCGAATCGCCGGACTCGTCGAGCGCCGCGTTGGCCGAGCAGTGCATCGGCATCACGCCAGCATTGGGGAGCACGTAGTTCAGGTAGGTGAAGACCGACTTCTTCATCTCGCCGGCATAGGCCGAGCCGCCGATCAGCACGATCTTCTGGGCGAAGTCGATGGCGATGACGGTCTTGGAGCGGCAGCCGTGGCGGGCCGGGTCGGCCTGGAAGCTCGGCAGGTCGATGATGGTCAGCTCAGGCACGTAGGCGGCGAGTTCGTCGCGCTCGGGCCGGATCAGCAGGTTGCGGATGAACAGCGAGTGCCACGCGAACTCGGTGTAGACGCGGGCGCGCACCCGGTGGGCCGGATCGGCGCCGCCAAAAAGATCCTGGGCGAACAGCTCCTTGCCGCGCGCATGCGCCCGGAAGTCGTCGAGCAGGGTCGTGAACTGCTCGCGGGTGATCGAGCCGTTGTTGTCCCACCAGATCTCGTTCTCGGTGGTGGCGTCGCGTACCACGTACTTGTCCTTGGGCGAACGGCCGGTGTGGCTGCCGGTGGTGGCGACCAGTGCGCCGCCGCGGGCGAGCTGCGCCTCGCCGCGCTTCAGCGCCTCCTCGTAGAGGCGCGGCGGCTCGAGGTTCCAGTGCACCGCCGCGAGGTCGGTGAGGCCGATCGCTTCCGGGCCGTGGGCCGCGTTGAAGTCGCCGATATGGGTCACGGTCTGTCTCCTTGCGCGGCCCTGATCGCGGCCGTTGGCGCCGTTGCCGGTGCCGAAGTCTCGTTCGTGTCGGGCGCGTCCGTGCGGTCGTTCAGGGCCGCCGCACGCCGGTTCGCCGGCCCGACGTGGCAGATGGGCCGATCCCAGGCTTAGCCGTCAACTAAACTTTGGGTGGGCACCAAATTTTTCTTGTGTCGTCGCCCAGCTATGGCCGCGCTTGCCTGTCGCTTCGATGAACGGGCAAAAGCCGCGCACAAGGCCTATGTGAGGGGCGGCGCCCTTCACCTTCCCTCGGACATTCATCGAAGCCCCGCATGCCCCAAGCCGTCGCCGGCCCGGAGATCGAGCGCCTGATCCAGTTGCTGGGGCGCATGCCGGGCCTCGGCCCCCGCTCGGCCCGGCGGGCCGCGCTCCAGCTCATCAAGAAGCGCGAGACCCTGCTGGCGCCGCTCGCCGACGCCATGCGGGTCGCCGCCGAGCGGATCGTGGTGTGCCAATCCTGCGGCAACGTCGATACGCGCGATCCCTGCACCATCTGCGCCGACCACAGCCGCGACCCGACCATGCTGGTGGTCGTCGAGGACGTGTCCGACCTCTGGGCGCTGGAGCGCTCCGGCGCGGTCAAGGCGCGCTACCACGTGCTCGGCGGCGTGCTCTCGGCGCTGGACGGCGTGCGGCCGGAGCACCTCAACATCGCCCGCCTCGTGGAGCGGGCGGCCGAGCCGGGGGTGAAGGAGATCATCCTGGCCTTGAACGCCACCGTCGACGGCCAGACCACGGCGCATTACGTCACCGAATCGCTCAAACCCCTGGGGCTGACGATCACCCGGCTGGCCCACGGCGTGCCGGTCGGCGGCGAACTCGACTATCTCGACGAGGGCACGCTCACGGCGGCGATCCGCAGCCGGACGGCGTTCTGAGAGCATGCTCGCAAAGGGACGGCACGACCGCGTGCAAAACACCAACCGTCATTCCGGAGCCGCGTAGCGGAACCCGGAATCCACCCGTGATGCGACGCCCTGCCCGTCGCGGCCAGTCGTGGATTCCGGGTTCGCCTTCGGCGCCCCGGAATGACGGGGAGAGGTTGAGGTACGGGTTCGCGTTCATTTGACCGCCCCCGCGCCGCCGCCTATCTGCGGGAGGCCGCATCGCTTGTCCCGCTCCCGATCCCGACCGAGCCCATGACCGTCCGCCCCCTCGTCATCCTGCCCGACGCGCAGCTTCGCCTCGTCTCCGAGCCGGTCACCGCCATCACCGACGAGATCCGTGAACTCGCCGCGGACATGCTGGAGACGATGTACGAGGCCCCCGGCGTCGGGCTCGCCGCGGTGCAGGTCGGCGTCCTGAAGCGCGTCGTCACCATCGACACCTCGACGGACGAGGATGCCCGGACCCCGATCGTCTTCCTCAACCCCGAGATCGTCTGGTCCTCGGAGGAGAAGCGGGTCTTCGACGAGGGCTGCCTGTCGATTCCCGAATTCTTCGGCGAGGTCGAGCGGCCCGACCGCGTCCGCGTGCGCTACATGAACCTCGACGGAGAGACCGTGGAGCAGGAGGCCGACGGCCTGCTCGCCACCTGCATCCAGCACGAGATCGACCATCTCAACGGCGTGCTGTTCATCGACTACCTGTCGAAGCTCAAGCGCGACCGGGTGATGAAGAAGTTCACCAAGGCCGCCAAGCGCGACGCGGCCTGAGGCTTTTCCCGATGCGCGTCGTCTTCATGGGCACGCCGGACTTCGCCGTGCCGACGCTGGCGCGCCTCTACGCCGACGGGCACGCCATCACCGCGGTCTACACTCGCGCGCCGGCCAAGGCCGGGCGCGGCATGAGCTTAAGGCCCTCGCCGGTCCACGCCCGCGCCGAGGCGCTGGGGCTGCCGGTGCTGACGCCCGCGACGCTGAAGACCGACGAGGCCGCCGAGACGTTTGCCGGGCACGGGGCCGATGTGGCGGTCGTCGTCGCCTACGGCATGCTGCTGCCCCAGAGAATCCTCGATCTGCCGCGCCACGGCTGCCTCAACCTGCACGGCTCGCTGCTGCCGCGCTGGCGCGGCGCCGCGCCGATCCAGCGGGCCGTGATGGCGGGCGATGCGATGAGCGGCGTCGGGGTGATGCGGATGGAAGCCGGGCTCGACACCGGCCCGGTGGCGATGGAGGCACGCGTGCCGATCCCCGAGGGCATGACCGCGGGCGAGTTGCACGACGCGCTGATGCCGGCGGGCGCCGAGCTGATGGGGCAGGCCCTGGCCCGGCTCGACGCGGAGGGTCTCACCTTCACGCCGCAGGCCGCGGAAGGCGTGGTCTACGCCCACAAGATCACCAACGCGGAGGCGCGCATCGACTGGTCGCGCCCGGCCGCAGAGGTGGCGCGCCACGTCAACGGGCTGTCGCCGTTTCCCGGCGCCTATTTCGAGGCCGATCTCGGCAAGGGCGTCGAGCGGGTGAAGGTTTTGCGCGCACTGGCCGCCGAAGGCTCTTCCGGAGTTCCGGGCACGCTGCTCGATGCATCCTGTACCGTCGCCTGCGGGACGGGCGCGGTGCGCCTGCTCGAACTGCGCCGGGCCGGCAAGGGCGGGACCGCCAGCGGCGAGGAGTTCTTGCGCGGGGCGCGGCTGCAAGTCGGGGCGTTGTTCGGTTGAATCGCGAGCGCACCGCTGCATCCCCTCCCCCCAACGAATCTCGGGCTTGCCCGAGATTCGCAGATGGAAGCCCAAGTCAGGCAGGCCTGACTTGGATGGGGGAGGGTGGCCCCCGAAGGGGGTCGGGAGAGGGGAGCGACGGTGCCGCTTGGCCGCAGCCGCCGGTGAAATCTCCGGAAGCGTGGCTCCCCTCTCCCGCCCGCTCCGCAGGCACCCTCCCCCGCGGAGGGGGGAGGGTTACGGCGTCGCGTCAGCCCTGACATGCCCCGCTACAAACTCGTCATCGAGTACGACGGCGCCCCCTTCTGCGGTTGGCAGCGGCAGGCCGACGATCCGACCGTGCAGGCCGCGCTGGAAACCGCGGTGCAGCGCTTCTCCGGCGAGGCGGCGCGGCTGACCTGTGCCGGGCGCACCGATGCCGGGGTGCACGCGATCCATCAGGTCGCCCATCTCGATCTCGCCAAGGACTGGCGCACCGACACCGTGCGCGACGCGCTCAACGCGCATCTCCGCCCGCAGCCGGTCGCGGTGATCTCGGCCGAGATCGTCTCGAAAGAATTCGACGCGCGCCACTCGGCGATCCGGCGGCACTACCGCTACCGCATCCTCAACCGCCGCAGCCCGGCGGCGCTGACCCGCGCCCATGTCTGGCACGTGCCGTGGCCGCTCGACGCCGATCGGATGCACGCCGCCGCGCAACGCCTGCTCGGCCGCCACGATTTTTCGGCGTTCCGCGCAGCGGAGTGTCAGGCCAAGAGCCCGGTGCGCACGCTGGAACAGCTCGACGTCACCCGCCAGCGGATGGGTCTGTTCGAGGAAATCGTGATCGCGACCGCGGCCCGCTCGTTCCTGCACCATCAGGTCCGCGCCATGGCCGGCACGCTGATGCTCGCCGGCTGCGGGCGCCTGTCGGCCGACGACGTGGCGGAGATTCTGGCGACGAAAGCCAAGCACCGCTGCGGCCCGCTGGCGCCGGCCTGCGGGCTGACTTTTGTGGGTGTCGACTACGCGGAAAAGTAAGCGTCGAGCACGCGGCCGTAGATCGCGGTCAGCCGGTCGAGGTCGTCCACCGCCACCCGCTCGTCCACCTCGTGCATGGTCTGCCCGACGAGACCGAACTCGATCACCGGGCAGGCGTCCTTGATGAAGCGCGCGTCCGAGGTGCCGCCCGTGGTCGAGAGCGCCGGGCGCCGGCCGGTCTCGGCCTGGATCGCGTCGGCGACGAGATCCACAAAGGCGTCGGGCTTCGTCAGGAAGGCAGGCGAGTTCGAGGGCTGGAGGTCGAGGCCGAAGCGCACCGCGTGGCCCGCAGCCTCTTCCAGGCGGCGGCGGATTTCGTCGCCCAGCGTCTGCGCGGTCCAATCGTCGTTGAAGCGCACATTGAACACGGCGCGTGCCGTGGCCGGGATCACGTTGGTGGCCGGGTTGCCGACATCGATCGTCGTGAATTCGAGGTTCGAGGCGTCGAAATGCGCGGTGCCGGTATCGAGCGGCGCGGCGAGCAGGGCGGAGGCGAGGCGCAGCAGGCCGGGGATCGGGTTGTCGGCCCGGTGCGGGTAGGCGACGTGGCCCTGGCGTCCGTGCACCGTGATGCGCCCGGTGAGCGAGCCGCGCCGGCCGATCTTGATCATGTCGCCCAGGCGCTCGGGGTTGGTCGGCTCGCCGAGCAGGCAATGGTCGAACCGCTCGCCGCGCGCCTTCGCCCAGTCGAGCAGCTTGACGGTGCCGTTGACCGCCGGCCCCTCCTCGTCGCCGGTGATCAGGAAGGCGATGGAGCCGCCGAATTCTTGGCCCCGCGCTTCGAGGAAGCGGAGGGTGGCGGCCAGCATGCAGGCGATGCCGCCCTTCATGTCCACGGCGCCGCGGCCGTAGAGCATCCCGTCGGCGACCGCGCCGGAGAACGGGTCGTGCGTCCAGGCGGTCGCCTCGCCCGGCGGCACCACGTCGGTATGTCCGGCGAAGAGCAGGACGGGCGAGCCGGTGCCGATGCGGGCGTAAAGGTTTTGGATGTCCGGCGTGCCGGCTTGCGAAAAAACCGGGCGCTCGACCGCGAAGCCGGCCTCTCCGAGCACGCGGGCGAGAACGGACAGCGCGCCGCCCTCCTCCGGGGTGACGGAGGGGCAGCGGATCAGGGATTGGGCGAGGGCGAGGGGGGAGGTGTCAGGCATCCGGGCCGATCTCGTGCGGGACACCGGGCTTCCACGGGGGCTCCCCTCCCCCTTGCGGGGAGGGGTAGGGGTGGGGGTGGTGCCGGAGAGGGCTCGGCGATCCATCCTGAACCACCCTCACCCTCGGTCCCTCCCCGCAAGGGAGAGGGAAGAGCGTCGGTTCGTTGCCATGCCGTAGGGCAAACCCCGCCGCCGACGCAACGCTGCTTCCGCCGCGCGCGCCGCGCGCTTACATGGCCCCCATGGCTCTCTCGTCGGACGAACTCGAACGCTATGCCCGCCACATCGTGCTGCGGGAGGTCGGCGGGCCGGGGCAGGCGCGGTTGAAGGCGGCGCGGGTGCTCGTGGTCGGCGCGGGCGGGCTCGGGGCGCCGCTGATCCAGTACCTCGCCGCCGCGGGCATCGGCACCATCGGCATCGTCGATGACGACGCGGTGTCGCTGTCGAACCTGCAGCGGCAGGTCATCCACGGCACGGCCGATGTCGGGCGCCCCAAGGTCGAGAGCGCGGCGGACGCGGTCGCCCGGCTCAACCCGCATGTGCGCGTGGTGGCGCATCCCTGCCGCCTCACGCCCGAGAACGCGCCCGCGCTGATGGCGGAATACGATCTCGTCGCCGACGGCTCGGACAACTTTTCCACCCGCTACGCCGTCTCGGACGCCTGCTTCCACGCGAAGAAACCGCTGGTGACGGCGGCGCTCGGGGCCTTCGACGGCTCGCTCACCACGATCCGCGCCCACGAGACCGGCCCCACGGGCGAGCCGAACCCGACCTATCGCTGCCTGTTCCCGAACCCGCCGCCGCCCGGCACGGTCGCGCCCTGCGCCGAGGCCGGGGTGCTCGGGGCGCTGGCGGGCGTGATGGGCTCGCTGATGGCGATGGAGGTGATCCGCGCGGTGGCCGGCTTCGGCGAGCCGCTGGTCGGGCGCCTGCTGATGGTGGACGCCCGCTCGATGCGGTTCGAGACGCTGGACTACGCCTGGGACCCGGACAATCCGTTGAACGGCCTCACGACAGGCCCGGCAGCTTGAGGCCCGGACCGTCCTCCGCCTCCATCTTGTCGAGGCAGCACTTCTTGAACTTCTTGCCCGAGCCGCAGGGGCAGGGATCGTTGCGGCCGACATCCTTGTACGGGTTCGTCACCGGCTGGCCGTAGGATTCCTCGGTCCAGGCCAGCGCCGCGACCGGATCGTCGAGCGTGCCGTAGCCCTCGCCGAACTCGGACAGGTCCGGCGGCTCGGCGCTGGCCTGCCGCAGGGCCTTGCGAAACCACGACGCGTCGCTGAATTCGTCGGTGAGGCGCCCGTCGCGGCGCGCCGCCTCGGCCTTCGGGGCGAGGTCGGTCAGCCCGAGATAGGCGATCGCCTCCTCCCAGCCGACCCAGGCCATGTCGCCCTCGACCGCGGCCTGGGCAGATTCGAAGCGCAGCAGCAGGGTGCGGGCATCGTCGAGCGGTAGCCGCCCCTGGCGGGTCAGGAACGCCAGCGCCTTGAAGCCCTCGTAGCGGATGAAGCCGTCGGCGGCGCTGTCGAGGATCAGCGCGTGGAGCGGGCCTACGTCGCCGTCGAACACGCTCGCCAGGATCGGCGCCGTGGTGATGGTGGCGGCGTCCCCGAGGATCGAATCGACCGTGTCGCCGTCATGGCGCAGCAGACGCATCAGCGGCCGGTAGACCCGCGTGTCGCGGGCCGCCGCCAGCGCGTGCAGCCCCCAGAACAGCAGGTTGGCGTCGTTGTCGCCCACCGTGTCGGGCGCCTCCGCCGCGGTGGCAAGAACCCGCAGCACGGGCTCGGCCACCGCCTCCGGCTCGGCGATGGCCCGGCGCAGGGCCAGCTTCGGCATGGTCTCGGCGCCTGAGAGCTGCTCGACCAGATCGGCATCCATGGCGGGCCTCCTTCGATCCGTGGTCAGGCGCGCAGCGTCGCGCCGGTCTTCTTACCGACCTCGGCGACGATCTTGGCGCTCACCGCCTCGATCTCCGCATCGGTCAGCGTGCGCTCGCTCGGCTGGAGCCGCACCGCGACGGCGACCGATTTCGAGCCCTCCGGGATGCCGACGCCCTCGTAGAGGTCGAACACGTCGATCCCGGCGATCAGCTTGCGCTCGGCGCCCTGAGCGGCCTTGAGGATGTCGGCCGCCGTCACGTCGCGGGCCACCACGAAGGCGAAGTCGCGGGAGATCGCCTGGAGACCGGAGAGCGTCAGCGCGGGCTTGGCCTTGGTCGGGCGGTGGCGCGGCAGCGGCAGGGCGTCGAGGACGATCTCGAAGGCCACTTGGGTGCCCTTGAGGTCCATCGCCTTCAGAAGCCGCGGATGCAGTTCGCCGAAATGGCCGACCACGTTCTTGGGGCCGAACTGGAGCGTGCCCGAGCGGCCCGGATGCAGCCAGTTCGGCCCGCCGGCCACGACCTGAAGTCCGCCGGTCGGCACGCCGAGCGCGGTCAGCAGCGCCAGCGCGTCGGCCTTGGCCTCGAAGGCATCGACGGGCGCGGCCGCGCCGGCCCAGTGGCGCCCGGCGCCGCCGTGGCGCGCGGTGCCGCGGCGGATACCGGCGGCGCGGACCGACTGGCCCTCGGGCTCGTCGCTGGCGAAGCACTGGCCGACCTCGAACAGGGCGACGTCGGCAAAACCCCGGTCGGCGTTGCGCTGGGCGGCGCGCAGCAGGCCGGGCACGAGGCTCGGGCGCATGTCCGAGAGGTCGGCGGCGATCGGGTTGGCGAGCGCCAGATCGGCCCCGCCGCCGCCGAACAGGCGCGCATCCTCGGCGGCGATGAACGAGTAGGTCACCGCCTCCATCAAGCCGCGGCTCGCCAAGGCGCGACGGGCCAGACGGGTGCGCCGCTGCAGCACGGTGAGCATCGGCTCGTGCGCCACGGTCTCGACGCGCGGCAAGGGCTTGGGCTCGATCCGGTCGAGCCCGGCGATGCGCACGATCTCCTCGACGAGATCGGCCTTGCCCTCGACATCGGCCCGCCAGGACGGCGGCAGCACCTTCACGCGATCCCCGGAGCCGGCGACGTGGAAGCCCAGCGTCTCCAGCGTCACCTTCATCTCGGCCCGCGACAGCTCGATGCCGGCGAGCCGCCGCACCTCGGTCCAGGGGAAGTCGATCACCTGGGAGAGTTCCGGCACCTCGCCGGCGATGGCGGCCTGAGACGGCGTGCCGCCGCACAGATCCATCACGAGGCGGGTGGCGAGATCGAGCCCCGGCAGGGCGAAGGCCGGATCGACGCCGCGCTCGAAGCGGTAGCGGGCATCCGTGATGATGCCGAGCCGCCGCCCGGTGCGGGCGATGTTGCGCGGGTCCCACAGGGCGGATTCGATGAGCACGTCGGTGGTGCCCTCGTCGCATCCCGAGGCCTGCCCGCCCATGATGCCGCCGATCGACTCGACGCCGTTGTCGTCGGCGATCACCACCGTGTCGTCGAGCCGGTAGGTCTTGCCGTCGAGCGCGACCACGCTCTCGCCGTCCTCGGCGCGGCGCACCACGAGGCCGCCCGCGACCTTGACGGCATCGAACACGTGCAGCGGCCGGCCGCGGTCGAAGGTGAGGTAGTTGGTGATGTCCACGAGCGCGTTGATCGGGCGCAGGCCGATGGCGCGCAACCGCTTCTGCATCCATTCGGGCGAGGGGCCGTTCTTGACGCCGCGCACGAGGCGAAGCGCGAAGAGCGGGCAGAGCCCCTTGTCGTGCGCGTCGAACCGAAGCGTCACCTCGGTCGGGCAGGCGCCCTCCCCGCGCACCGGCGGCATCGGCTCGCGCTTGAGCGTGCCGATGCCGGTGGCGGCGAGATCGCGGGCGATGCCGTGGATCGAGGCGCAGTCGGCGCGGTTCGGCGTCAGGTTGATCTCGATCACCGGATCGTCGAGCCCGGCCCAGACGGCGTAGGGCGTGCCGACCGGCGCGTCCTGCGGCAGATCGAGGATGCCGTCGTGGTCCTCGCTGAGGCCGAGTTCGGCGCCAGAGCACAGCATGCCGCGGCTCTCGACGCCCCGGATCGTGCCGACCGAGAGCGTGATGTCCTTGCCCGGCACGTAGGTGCCGGGGGGGGCGAACACCGAGAGCATGCCGGCGCGGGCATTGGGCGCCCCGCACACCACCTGCAACGGCTGCCCGTCCCCGGCATCGACCTGGCAGACGCGCAGGCGGTCGGCGTTCGGGTGCTGCTCGGCGGAAGTGACCCGCGCAATCACGTAGGGCTTGAGCGCGGCAGCCTTGTCCTCGATCCCCTCGACCTCCAGGCCGATGCGCGTGAGCGTCTCGGCCAGCGCGTCGAGCGAGGCCTCGGTGTCGAGGTGGTCCTTGAGCCAGGAGAGGGTGAATTTCATCGGGTGCGGTGCCTTAGCGGGCCTTCGTGACCAGAAGGATCGCGAGTTTCAGACGGTCTTCGGGCGGGAGGGCTTCGATCAGATCGACGACCTCGCGAGCCTCGGCAATCAGTTGAAGCGTCGAATCTCGGGAGAGGTTGAGTGCGGGCGTCCTGTAATCGGCTTCATGACGCGCCTCCTGCAAATCCCTGAACCCGGTTCCGATTTGCCGGATCGCCGGTGAGATGGCCGCCGCATCCTTGCCGATGAGGCGATTCTTGGCCGTGCCGTGATCAAGCATCCTGTAGACGGGCTCGATGAGATCGTTCGCCTTTCGCCAGCCGACCAGCTCGTTCGCGCAGACGAAGCACAGCGCGTGGAAGACGGCGTAATACGCGGTGCTGACCGCACGACGTAGCGAGGCCTTGCGCAGGCTCGCGCGACCGCCTTGCTCCGTGAGCGCGACGGCCACGCCCAAGAGGTCGTCGACGAGGGAATTCTTCGAGCGCGCCATCAGTTCGACGGTTCAGGCTCGTCGTCATCGACCAGGATCTCGTCATCGACGTAGACGGGACGCAGATAGGGAAACCGCTCCTCGTCGAGGTCGAGGAGGCGGAATCTCAGGTCCGTTTGGGCGCTCAAGAGTCCATCGACATCGCGCGGATCGACGCCCGGCTTGAAATGCAGCCTCACATAGAACGACGGCTCGCCGTCGTGATCGGCCTTGGTCTCGATCTCGAGATGATCGAACCGCTCGGGCCCGAGCGCCTGCGCGAAGATCTCGCTGGCCAGAGCCTGGACGTCCGCAGTCTTCAGCATCGCTCGTCTCCCGTCTCGGGAAGTCTCACCCCGTCAGCCCGCCGACCAAGCTCGGCACGTCGATCGGCCGGAAGCCGTAATGGTCGAGCCAGCGCACGTCCGCCTCGAAGAACGGGCGCAGGTCCGGCATGCCGTATTTGAGCATGGCGAGGCGATCGATGCCCATGCCGAAGGCGAAGCCCTGGACCTGATCCGGGTCGAGGCCGCCGTTGCGCAGGACGTTGGGGTGGACCATGCCGCAGCCCAGCACCTCCAGCCAGTCGGTGCCCTCGCCGAAGCGCAGCTCGCCGCCCTTTCGCGAGCACTGGATATCGACCTCGGCCGAGGGCTCGGTGAAGGGGAAGAACGAGGGGCGGAAGCGCATCGTCACGCTGTCGACCTCGAAGAAGGCGCGGCAGAACGATTCGAGCACCCATTTCAGGTTGGCGATGTTGGCCGAGCGGTCGATGACGAGGCCCTCGACCTGATGGAACATCGGCGTGTGGGTCTGGTCGGAATCGTGCCGGTAGGTGCGGCCGGGCATGATCACGCGGATCGGCGGCTGCTTGGCCCGCATCGTCCGCACCTGCACCGGCGAGGTGTGGGTGCGCAGGAGCTTGCGCTTCCCGTTTGGGTCGGGCGCCAGAAAGAACGTGTCGTGCATCTCGCGGGCCGGATGGCCCTCGGGGAAGTTGAGCGCGGTGAAGTTCAGCTCGTCGGTCTCGATGTCCGGCCCTTCCGCCACCGAGAAGCCGAGGTCAGCAAAGATCGCGGTGATCTCCTCGATCACCTGGCTGATCGGGTGGATGCGCCCGCGGGTCTCCGGCGCCTCGCGTAAGGGGAGCGTCACGTCGATGCGTTCGGCGGCGAGCCGCGCGTCGAGGGCGGCCTCGGCCAGGGTCTCTCGCTTGGCAGACATCGCGCCCTGCACCCGGTCGCGCAGGCCGTTGATGAGGGGGCCGCGCTCCTTGCGCTCGTCCGGCGTCATGCCGCCCAGCGTCTTGAGCAGTTCGGAGACGCTGCCCTTCTTGCCGAGCGCGGCGACGCGCAGGGCCTCCAAGGCGGCCTCGTCACCGGCCTGCTCGACCTGGCCGAGGAGGTCGCGTTCGAGAGCGTCGAGATCCATCACGCTTCACTGTCCCTGAATGCAGCCTTCTCGGGCCGCGGGCCGCTTGTTTCGCGTTGCCCGCGATCCCGCAAGGGGCGGTCGCCGCCGTCGGTGCAAAAACGAAAAAAAGGCGCGGCGCTCATGGAAGCGCCGCGCCTTGGATGAAAGGATCGCGGACCGCCCGTCGCGGGCGGCCTTGCGGATCAGGCGGCCTTCGGCAGGGCCGACTTGGCCTTCTCGACGACGGCGGCGAAGGCGGCCGGCTCGTGGATGGCGAGCTCGGAGAGGGCCTTACGGTCCACCTCGATGCCGGACACGGCCAGCGCGTTGATGAAGCGCGAATAGGTCATGCCGTGCTCGCGGACCGCCGCGTTGAGGCGCTGGATCCAGAGGGCGCGGAAGGTGCGCTTCTTGTTCTTACGGTCGCGGTAGGCGTACTGGAGGCCCTTCTCCACCGCCTGCTTGGCGATGCGGATCGTGTTCTTGCGCCGGCCGTAATAGCCCTTGGCGGCCTTCAGGACTTTCTTGTGCTTCGCGTGACTGGTCACGCCGCGCTTGACGCGGGCCATGGGAGATCTCCTCGGATTCTAGAAAGACAGATTCGGCTGGACGTGAAGGCTTACCGCTGGTTCGGCAGGAAATACTTCTTCACGTTGGCGGCATCGCCCTCGAACAGGGTCGTGGTGCCGCGCAGGTTGCGGATCTGCTTCGTCGTCCGCTTGATCATCCCGTGGCGCTTGCCGGCCTGGGCGTACATCACCTTGCCGGTGCCGGTGATCTTGAAGCGCTTCTTGGCGCCCGATTTGGTCTTCAGCTTGGGCATTTGGCTCTCCTGACGCAACGACGGTCCGGCCGGAGAGCCGGGGCCTTGCGCTGTGATGCTGCTGGAGCAACGGGAACCGCCACGGCAGCCCTAATCGGCCGGGCGGTTCGACGCGGGCGGCTTATGGCAGAAAGTTTTTGCGGTTTCAATCGATCGCCGCGCAGGGCCGGACCGTCATGCGCTCTCAAGGGTGCGAAGGCCGGAATAGTCGTGCTCGGCCACCGCCTTCGACAGGTCGTGCGCGGTCTGGAGGTTCATCCAGAATTCCGGCGTGGTCCCGAAGAACCGCCCGAGCCGGCAGGCGGTGTCGGCGCTCATGCCCCGGCGACCGCGCAAAAGTTCACTGATGCGGTTGGCCGGAACTTCGATCGCCTGCGCGAGCGCGTTGGCGCTCATGTCCAGCGGGCGAAGGTACTCTTCGAGAAGAATCTCGCCGGGATGCGTTCGAATGCGGGCCATGCCGTACTCTCCCTCAGTGGTAATCGACGATCTCGACATCCTCAGGGCCCAAGCCGTCCCAGCGGAAGCAGATGCGCCATTGATCGTTGATGCGGATGCTCCACTGGCCCTCACGGTCACCGGACAGCTTTTCCAGGCGATTGCGGGGCGGACTGCGTAGGTCGCTCACGACGGAGGCGGCGTTGAGCATATCGAGCTTGCGCTCGGCCGCGGCTTGAAAGGCTCGCCAGCGGCGATGGCACACGCCATGCACATCCAGCGCCTCGGTGTCCTTGTTGCGATAGCTGAGGATCATGGGCGCATCTTTGTACGGATTACGTACAGCAATCCGACTCGCGCGGCAAGCGTGCGGCGGTCCCGGAACGGGTCATCGCCGACGCACTTATCATGTCAGCCCGAAAGCAAGTCTGCGTTGCGTCCATCCTGTGGAAAGCCGGCATTCGGTGGGGTTGCAAAGATTCCCCGTCGCGCCAGGGAGCGAGCGGAACCATAAACCTTGGCTGTCGGTTTCGTTCATGTCCCGCTCAGACCGCGTCGTCCATTACTCGCTCCAACATCCCTTACCCGGTCACAGGAGACGTCTTCGTGCGCATTGCCCAGGTAGCCCCGCTCGCGGAAGCTGTTCCTCCGAAGTTCTACGGCGGCACCGAGCGCGTCGTGTCGTGGATCACGGAAGAACTGGTCCGTCAGGGCCATGACGTGACGCTGTTCGCCAGCGGTGATTCGCAGACTTCGGCCAAGCTCGCCGCCTGCCACCCGGAAGGCCTGCGCCTTCTCGGCTACCGCGATCACACCGCCGGCCACCTCGCGATGCTGCACCACGTGCATCGCCGGGCGCACGAGTTCGACGTGATCCACTTCCATATCGATCTCTTGCAGTATCCGATGTTCGAGGATCTGTATCACAAGTGCCTGACGACCATGCACGGTCGCCTCGACGTGCCGGACTTCATGCCGGTCTACAACACCTTCACCGGCATGCCGCTGGTGTCGATCTCGGACAACCAGCGCGAGCCGATGCCGGAGAACTCCAACTGGCTGGCCACGATCCATCACGGCCTGCCGAAGGAGAATTGCCCGTTCTATCCGGAAGCCAAGGGCGGCTACCTCGCCTTCCTCGGACGCATCTCGCCCGAGAAGCGCCCCGACCGCGCGATCGAGATGGCGATCCGCTCAGGCACCCCGCTGAAGATCGCCGCCAAGGTCGACAAGGCCGATCAGGATTACTGGGACGAGAAGATCGAGCCGATGATCCACCACCCGTTGGTGGAATATATCGGCGAGATCAACGAGGAGCAGAAGAAGGACTTCCTCGGTAACGCCCTGGCGCTCGCCTTCCCGATTGACTGGCCGGAGCCCTTCGGCCTCGTGATGATCGAGGCGATGTCGGCCGGCACGCCGGTGATCGCCTTCGGCAACGGCTCGGTCCCCGAAGTCATCAAGGACGGCGTGTCGGGCTACATCGTCAACTCGATGGACGAGGCGGTCGAGGCCTGCCGCAAGGTGCGTGATCTGCCGCGCGCCGGCGTCCGCAGCCACTTCGAGGGCCGCTTCACGGCGGAGGTGATGGTCCGCAAGTACGTCTCGGCCTACGAGCAGCTGCTCGCCGGCCAGGGCAACGTGATCAAGATGCCGTCGGCGGGCGCCTTCTCGCCCCAGTACGGCGAGCTGAACGGCAAGGCCGGCGCGCCGATCCACGTCGCCGCGATGCCGGCCTGACACCGGACCGTCGCGATGGAAAGATGAGTTCATTGCGTCGAGGCGAAACGCCGACAAAACCGGCCGCCGGCCCCCTCGCCGGGGCCGGGCCGGCGCCTAACTGAACGATCCTCACCGCGCCGCCGGTCGTGCCACACGACCGGCGGTTTTCGATTCGAAAGGTCTGGACCTTGCGAGGGTTCGGAAACCCACGAACCGCACGGATCATCGGCAGGAGGCGCTTCGCATGGCGGCACAGAACGACGCGGCAGAGGCCAGACACGCCGAGCACGAGACCCAGCAGGCGGCGAAGGCGGGCTTTCAGGACGCGGACGAGGCGCTGCCGCAGTACCACATCGAGGCCCAGGCCTCGCTGGTCGAGCGTCCCTTACGCTCGCTGAAATACGGCGAGGCCTTCGCCGTCCTCGACAGCTACGGCGACATCGGCTGGTATCCCGGCGCCGACGGCCTCTACTTTCAGGATACGCGCTACCTCTCGCGCCTCGCGCTCACCGTCGAGGACGAGCGGCCGATGATGCTGTCCTCGGCGATGCAAGACGACAACGGCGCGCTGTCGGTCGATCTCACCACGCCGGACATCCGGCTCGACGCGGGCGACGAGACCGCGATTCCCCGCGAGCTGATCGCGCTGGAGCGCACCAAGTTCCTGTTCAAGGGCACCTGCTACGACCGGATCGGCCTGCGCAACTACGACACCCGCCGCCGCAAGCTCCGCATCGGCGTGACGTTCGACGCCGACTTCCGCGACCTGTTCGAGGTGCGCGGCTCGGACCGGCTGAAGCGCGGCAAGCGCACGGTGGAGCGGCGCTCGGACACCGAGGTGCAGTTCCGCTACGCCGGCCTCGACGACATCGTGCGCACCACCTCGGTGCATCTGGGCCCCAAGCCCCACCTGCTGGAGCCGGGCAAGGCCGAGTTCGTGGTGGAGCTGGCGCCCGGCGCCCACACCTCGCTGTTCATCCGCGTCGCGTTCGAATCGCACCGCGCCTTCACCAAGGCGCCGGGCCCGGAGAAGGCGGGCGAGGCCGCCGCCGCCGCCCTGTCGCGCGCCGCGGGCAGCCTCACCGACCGGCCGGACCGCAGCTTGAGCGAGGGCCGCATCTTCGCCCGCGCCTATCGCGACAACCGCCGGGATCTCCGCCAGCTCACGGCGGGCATCACCACGATCATCTCCTCGAACGACCAGTTCAACGAGGGCCTCTGCCGCGCCACCGCCGACCTCTACATGCTGGCGACGCGCACGCAGGAGGGCGTTTATCCGTTCGCCGGCATCCCCTGGTACTCGACCGTGTTCGGGCGCGACGGGATCATCACGGCGATGATGGCGCTCTGGATCGACCCCAACTTCGGCAAGGGCGTGCTGCGCTTCCTCGCGGCGACGCAGGCCAAGGAGGTCGATCCGGCCGCCGACGCCCAGCCCGGCAAGGTGCTGCACGAGACGCGCCGCGGCGAGATGGCGATGCTCGGCGAGGTGCCGTTCCGCCACTATTACGGCACCATCGACGGCACGCCGCTCTTCGTGATGCTGGCGGCGCAGTACCACGAGGTGACGGGCGACCTCGACACGATCCGCTCGATCTGGCCGCAGCTCAAGCTCGCGCTCGACTGGATCGACCAATACGGCGACCGGGACGGCGACGGCTTCGTCGAATACGCCCGCGAGACCGAGCAGGGCTTGGCGAACCAGGGCTGGAAGGACAGCCACGATTCGATCTTCCACGCCGACGGCGCCATGGCCAAGGGCCCGATCGCGCTGTGCGAGGTGCAGGGCTACGTCTTCGCGGCCAAGCAAGGCGCGGCGAAGCTCGCGCGCCTGCTCGGCGAGGACGATCTTGCGACGCGCCTGACAGCGGACGCCGGAAAACTGCAAAAAAAATTCGACGAGGAGTTCTGGTGCGAGGAGATCGGCACCTACGCGCTGGCGCTCGACGGGGCGAAGCGCCCCTGCGCGGTGCGCTCGTCCAATACCGGCCACGCCCTGTTCACCGGCATCGCCCTGCCTGAACGGGCGGTGGGGGTGGCCGCGCAACTCCTGTCGAAGGAGGGCTTCAACGGCTGGGGCATCCGCACCGTCGCCAAGGGCGAGGCGCGCTACAACCCGATGTCGTACCACAACGGCTCGATCTGGCCGCACGACAACGCGATCTGCGCCATGGGGCTCGCCCGCTACGGCCTCAAGGACGAGGCGGCGCGCGTGTTCGAGGGCATGTTCGACACCAGCCTCTACTACGACCAGAAGCGGCTGCCGGAGCTGTTCTGCGGCTTCATGCGGCGGCGCCAGCGCGGGCCGGTGAGCTATCCGGTCGCCTGCTCGCCACAGGCCTGGGCGGCGGCGGCGCCCTTCGCCTTCCTGGCGGCGAGCCTCGGCTTGGAGCTCGACCACGCCCGCAACCGCATCCGCTTCCGCAACCCGGTGCTGCCGAAGTTCCTGGAGGCGGTGGAGCTGTTCAACCTCAAGCTCGGCTCGTCGCGCGCCGACATCCGCCTGCACCGCCACGGCCACGACGTGACGGTGGCGGTGACCCGCAGGGTCGGCGACGTGCAGATCTCGATGCTGAAGTAGTTTTTGGGATTTTCGGCCGTCTCGCCTCTCCGGCGGGGCGGCCACCCTCCCCCGTCATTCCGGGGCCGCGAAGCGGAACCCGGAATCCACGACTGGCCGCGACGGCGAGTGGGGCCGCGCATCACGGGTGGATTCCGGGTTCTCGCCTGCGGCGAGCCCCGGAATGACGGGGTTTCGCGAGACATAAAAAATGCGCCGCCCCCTCTCGGAGACAGCGCATTGGTCCGACGACGCCGGACGAATCTCTTTTCAGCGCGGCGCCAGGATCATGATCATCTGGCGGCCTTCGAGCATCGGCTCGCTCTCGACCTTGGCGATCTCGGCCGTCTCGACCTTGACCCGCTCGAGCAGACGCAGACCGATGTCCTGGTGGGCCATCTCGCGACCGCGGAAGCGCAGGGTGACCTTCACCTTGTCGCCTTCCTCGAAGAAGCGGTGCACCGCCTTCATCTTCACGTCGTAATCGTGCTTGTCGATGCCGGGGCGGAGCTTGATCTCCTTCACCTCGACGGTCTTCTGCCGCTTGCGCGCCTCGTTCTGCTTCTTCTGCTCGTTGAAGCGGAAGCGCCCGTAATCGAGGAACTTGCAGACGGGGGGGACCGAATTCGGGGCGATCTCGACGAGATCGAGGCCGATCTCCTCGGCCATCGCCAGGGCATCGAAGAAGGGCACGACGCCCTTGTTCTGGCCGTCCTGATCGATGAGCTGGACGTCGCGGACGCCGCGGATGTCCCGGTTGGCGCGCGGCCCGTCCTTCTGCGGGGCCGGCATGGCTCTCATTGGTCTGCGAATGGCTTGGTTCTCCTGTATCAACGACGAAACGGCAGCCTGAAGACCCCGCTTCGAGCGAGCCCCGGCCACCGATCGATCCGGCTCGGCCGGACGGCGCTAACTTGGCAAATCTTCTTGGCAAGTCAACTCGCGAGGGCGCGTTCGGTTCACGCCCCTCGTCCGAGCAGGCCGGCGTAGACGCCGAGCGTCCCCGCGATCATCCGGTCGAGGGAGAAATGCGCCTCGACATGGCTCTGCGCCCGGCGGCTCATCGCGTCGCGGGCGCTGGCCCGCAGCGTCAGCGCCTCGGCGATGGCGTCGGCCAGCGCCACAGCGTCGCCGGCCGGCACGCGCCAGCCGGTGCGCTGGGCCGGATCGACGTCGGGCGGGGCCAGCACCGTCTCGGGCACCGCGCCGAGATCGGAGACCACCACGGGGATGCCGAGCGCCTGCGCCTCCACCGCCGAGCGCCCGAACGCCTCGGGCTCGACCGAGGGCACCGCCACCACGGAGGCCGCGCGGAAGGCCGCGGGCATGTCGGTGCAGTGGCCGGTGCGACGCACGATCCCGGTGAGGCCGCGCGCCTCGATCAGGGCGTCCAGTTCGCGCTCGTAGTTCGTGCGCCCCTGCGCGTCGCCCGCCAGCACCACGGCGAGGTCGGTCAGGCCGAGGTCGCGCATTCGGGCCGCCGCCTCGATCAGCACACGCTGGCCCTTCCAGGCGGTGAGGCGGGCGGCCAGCAGCACCACCCGCTCGTGCGGGGCGACCCCCCAGGCCCGGCGCAGGGCCTCGACGCGGGCCGGTGCCACCGCGGAGGGCGTGAAGGTGGACAGATCGGTGCCGCGGTGGATCACCACGATCCGGTCGCCGGCCTGCTCGGGATGCGCCCGGCGGATCAAGTCGGCGGTGTAGTGCGAGTTGGCGATGACGACATCGCCCCGCGCCATCACCGAATTGTAGAGGAGCTTGACGCTGGTGCGGCCCGAATAGCTGCCGTGATAGGTCGTGACGAACGGGATTTTCAAGCGGCGCGCCGCGCCGAGCGCGACCCAGGCCGGGGCGCGGGAGCGGGCGTGGAGGATCTGCACGCCCTCGCGGCGGCAGAGCCGGACGAGGCGTTCGACGTTCACCGCCATGGCGAGCGGGTTCTTCGTGTTCGCCGGAAACGGCACCCAGGTGCCGCCCTTGGCCTGCAGCTCGCCCACGAGCCGCCCGCCCTCGGTCGCGACCAGCGCGCGGGCGCCGGCCTCGGCGAGGGCCGCGGCGACATCGACGGTGGTGCGCTCGGCGCCGCCGGCTTCCAGCGCCGGGATGATCTGCAGCACCGTGACGCCGGCGAGCGGCGACGGTTCGCCCGCCCGCACGGGGCCCCCGGACAAGCCGACCCCGTTCATCGCCGGCCCCGCGGCCGCGGGAGGGTCGCTCGATACGCACTCATGACCTAAGAATCCGCCCAAGCGCTTTACGGTTCGGTAAACGCCCCCTCACCGCGCTTTCTCGAATTGTCAGGACCAACGCGAACGTGAACGATTCGGCCCCCTCCCCCGACGAACTGCCCGTCACCCATCTGAGCGTAGGCGGCGACGCCCCGCGCCGGCTCGCCCTGCGCATCCGCGAGGGCGACGGCCCGGCGGTAGTGTGGCTCGGCGGCTTCCGCTCCGACATGCGCGCCACCAAGGCCGCCGCCCTCGATGCTTGGGCGGCGCAGGAAGGCCGGCGCATGGTGCGGTTCGACTATTCCGGCCACGGCGAATCGGAGGGCCGGTTCGAGGACGGTACCATCTCGGACTGGCTCGCCGACGCCGAAGCGGTGATCGCCGCCCATGCGGGCGAGCGGCCGATCCTCGTCGGCTCGTCCATGGGCGGCTGGATCGCCTGCCTCGCCGCCCGCAACCGGGCGCGCCGGGGCGGGCGGATCGGCGGAATGGTGCTGATCGCCCCGGCCCTCGACTTCACGGAAGAGCTGATGTGGGCGTCGTTCCCGCAGGAGATCCGGGAGACCTTGGAGCGCGAGGGCGTCTGGTACCGCCCGACCGACTACGCGCCGGAGCCCGACCCGATCCGCATGGCGCTGATCGAGGACGGACGGCGCCATCTGCTGCTCGGCGAGGATTTGCAGCCCGGCGGCCCGGTCCACATCCTACAAGGCATGCGCGACCCGGACGTGCCCTACGCCCACGCGCTGCGCATCCTCGACCGCCTGCCCGCCGAGGGCACGCGCCTGACGCTGGTGAAGGACGCCGACCACCGGCTGTCGCGTCCACAGGACATCGCGCTGCTGGTCCGCACCGTCGAGGCGATGGCGCGGGAGGGGTGAGAGGCCGTTCGACCGGCCCATCCCACCCATCCCCCTCATCCTGAGGTGGCGACGCGAAGCGGCGCCCTCGAAGGAGGGCTCCAGGGAACGCGTGATCCGCTGGAGCCCTCCTTCGAGGCCCGCTTCACGGGCACCTCAGGATGAGGGGAGTGGGTGGGATGGTCCTGTCGAACGGGCTCCGGCGGCTCACGCCGGAAGGACGACGACCTTCGTCTTCACCGGCGTCCGCGAATACAAGTGGATCATGTCCTGGCTCAGCAGGCCGACGCAGCCGCTGGTGATGCCCGAACCGATCGATTCCGGGTCGCTGCTCGCGTAGATCGTGTACAGCGTGTAGGCGCCGTTCTGGTAGAGATGGAGCGTGCGGGCGCCGAGCGGGTTGTCGAGGCCGCCGGGCATGCCGCGGGCGTATTTCGCGGCCTCGGGCTGGCGCTTGATCATCTCTTTCGGCGGGGTCCACGTCGCCCATTCGGACTTGCGGCCGACATAGGCGTCGCCGCTCCACAGGAACCCGTCGCGCCCGACATTGGCGCCGTAGCGGGTCGCCATGCCGTCCTCCTCGATCCGGTAGACGTAGAACTTGCCCGGATCGACCACGATGGTGCCGGGGGCCTCCTTCGAGGCGTACTGCACCGTCCGGCGGTAGTATTTCGGATCGACCTTCTTGATGTCGACCGCGGGGATCGCGAACTTCTCGTCCGGCAGCGGCCCGTAGGTCTTGGCGGCTTCCGCCATCAGCGCGCCGTCGGCGGTGACGCAGCCGCCGAGGCCGAGCGCGCCGAGCCCAGCGGCGGAGCCGGCCAGGAACGAGCGGCGGCTGAGAAAGGGGGCCCGAGGCGCGAAGCCAGCGAGCGCGGCATCCTTGCGATCGATCGTCATGATCCCGGACTCCCTTGTCCTGTCATCCGACGCGACCGGAAACGGCTAAGCTTTCGAAGTCAAGACACAGCCCGCCCGAAAACCGTGAGCGGCGGGGTTCCCAGCTATCGCCGCCGACGTCTGTTGCGTGAACGCGGCGCTTCCGAGCCGGAATCGGCGACGCTGCCCCCGTCGTCGACCGTGCCGACGGTGAAGGTGGCGCTCATCCGGCCGTTGCGGCGACTGTAGCGGCTGCGCCGGGCGCGGCGGCCCTCCTGCAGTTCCGGCTCCTCGACCGCCGGGATGCCGGGGATCGTCGCCGTCGAGGCGACCGGCATGGGCGCGCTGACCGTGGCGGAGCCGTCGCCGCCGCCGACATTGCGGGCGGGGGGGCCGAACATCGCGAGGCACTGGTTGTAGGCGAGGTCGTTCTTCAGCCGCTCGCACTCCGCCATGTTGCGGGGCGTACCCTGCGCCGCGGCCGGGGCAGCGAGCGCCAGCAGGCAGCCGGCCGAGAGGAGGATCGAGCGGAGCGGAGGGCGCATGATGCGGCGGGCGACCCTGGGTGAGGCGGCGGGAAAGCTTGAGCGTGGCAGGCGTCAGGCCTTCTCGCCGGGGAGTGCGGCGAAAAAAGGTGCGCGCCACGTCCCTTCCGCGTCGCTCAATATGATTAATGAAATCTTTTCATGATTAATGAAATCTTTTCGCCGGTCCCCGCATCGTGCCGCGCCGCTAACGATCCGGTCGTTCCATCCAGCGGATCAGCGGCATCAGCGGGAAGATCCAGGCGAAGCCGAGGATGCAGTAGGCGACCGTCTGGATCGCCGGATGGGCTTCAGAAATCCGGCTGTCGGCCAGCGCCATGGCGAGCGGCGCGTAGACGATGACGAAGGCCAGGATGCCGAAGGTGCCGAGGAAGGTGCGCGTGCGGCGGCGCATGGGAGCGGGATACCGTCTGATTCGAGGTCGCCGCTCGCTCGTACCGACCGGAGCCGCGGGCCGCAACGCCGGGACGCTGCGTCAAACCCGGCCCCGATCATCCGTCGCGTTGCGCGCGGGCCCCCGCTTCCCGTAAGGCACGGGGCATATCCGGCCGTCCTCGGCGAGAATCCGCGCTTTCAAAGATCATGCGACTGTCCCCAGCCTCGACCGACCTCGCCCCCGCGCGCCCCGGCCAACGCGCCGTGCGCGCATGGCTCTACCTGCTGGCGGCCCTGGTGGTCGCGATGGTGGCCATCGGCGGCGCGACGCGGATGACCGGCTCGGGGCTCTCGATCACCGAGTGGCGGCCCGTGACCGGCGTGGTGCCGCCGCTCAGCGCGGCCGATTGGGCGGCGGAATTCGGGAAGTACCGCGACACGCCGCAATTCCGCATCCTCAACCAGGGCATCGCGCTGTCCGACTTCAAGACGCTCTACTGGTGGGAATGGGGCCATCGCCTGCTCGGGCGCATCGTCGGCCTCGTGTTCTTCCTGCCCTTCCTGTTCTTCTGGGCGCGCGGCTTCCTCTCGCGGCGCCTGCTCGTCGGGCTGCTCGGCCTCGGCCTGCTCGGCGGGCTTCAGGGCGCCATCGGCTGGATCATGGTCGCCTCGGGGCTCCAGCCCGGCATGACCGCGGTCGCCCCGCTGAAGCTCGCGCTCCATCTCACCACCGCGAGCCTGATCCTGGCCGGCCTCGTCTGGCTCGCCGCGGGCACGCGCCCCGGCGCGCTCGATCCCGCGCCGGGCCCGGTGCGGGCGCTCGCCTGCGTGATGCCGGCCCTCGTGCTGATGCAGATCTGGCTCGGCGGGCTGGTGGCCGGCTCCAAGGCCGGGCTCGTGCACAACACCTGGCCGGACATGGACGGCGTGTTCCTGCCGCCGTCGCAGACGCTGTTCGCGCAGGTGCCCTGGATCGAGAACTTCGTCGACAACCTCACCCTGGTGCAGCTGAACCACCGCCTGTTCGCCTACCTCGTCGTGCTGGTGGCGCTGATCCACGCCGTCGATGCGGTGCGCCGCTCGGCCGGACCGGCCGCGGGCCGGGCCGTGGGCGTGGCCGTGCTGGCCACCGCGCAGATGGGCCTCGGCATCGTCACGCTGCTGCTGCAGGTGCCGCTTTGGGCCGGCCTCGCCCATCAGGTCTTCGCCATGGCGGTCTTGGTGATGGCGACCGTCCACGCCCGGCTCAGCCTCGGCACGACCGCCGCCCCCGTCCCGGCGGCGCCCCAGCCGATGGTGCCGATCGGGTTCGAGGCTCTGGCCGGACGATAACGTAATGGCGCGGCAGCGCCCGCCCCTGCTGCCGTGCCGGACGCTGTGGGGCACCTGCGAGCGGCGCGACGCCCGGCCCGGCTGGCGCCGCTTCACGCAGGCCGACTTCCACCCGATCGACGGCGACGCCCCGTGGGGCCTGTTCGCCCGCAACGGCAGCCTGCTGGGCACCGGGCGTGCGCCGAGCACGCCGCTGGCCGAGCCGGAGCCGGGGGAGACAGGGCCGACCCTCTATATCGGCCTGCTCGCGCTCCATTACGGGCATTTCCTCATCAACACCCTGCCCCATCTCTGGCCCCTCGTCGGCTGGCAAGGCGAGCGGCCGAAACTTCTCTGCCACGCGAAGCCCGGAAGCTGGCACGGCGCGCCATTCCTGGAAAAAATCCTCGGCCGGCTGGGCTACGGCCTCGACGATCTCGTCACCTTCGAGCGCCCGGTGCGCCTGTCCGATGTGCTGGTGCCGGAGCCGGCGCTCCATGAGCAGGCGAGCGTCCACGCGATCTACGGCGATCTCTGCCGCGCCATCGGCGAGGGGTTCTGGACGCCGGGCGAGGTCGATTCCGTTGCCCGCCCGGCCTACCTCGCCAAGACGCGGCTGGCCTCGGGCATCACCCGGCTGGTCAACGAGGTCGAGATCGCCGACGAACTCGCGCGAAACGGCGTCGAGATCGTCCATCCCGAGACCCTCGATCTGCCGGCGCAGGTGCGCCTGCTCTCGCAGCGGCGGACGATCCTCGGCACGGTCGGCTCGGCCTTCCACACCACCGTGTTCGCGGCCCCGAACCGGCGCCTCGTCGGCCTCAACTGGCAGCCGGCGCTCAACGCCAACTTCGCCCTGCTCGACGGCCTCAACGGGACGCGGGCGCGCTATCTCCACGCCCCCGGCACGCTCTACCGCGAACGCGGCGCCTTCGAGGTCTCCTGGGAGGTGCCCGACCCGCGCGGGATCGCCCGGGCGATGCTGGCGGAAGCCGAAGCGCTCGACCGCGGCCTAGGGTCCCGCTCCTGATCCCGATGCGCCCCCGCCGGTTGGCTCGAAACCTGCTGCGCCCGCGGCGGCGGTTCACGAAACCGTCGCGGTCCGCCCCGATCCTGCACGCCGCCTAAACGGCGATGCAACATGAACCGCGCCTCTTCTTGCGCTGCACAAGGTCAAATCAGTTGTCATTCGTTCATGACTCGCGTGCGACACTCAGGTTGACACCTGTGGATACGTATTTTTCGGACGGAACGACTTGTGACGTGAAGAATTGAGAGACACCAACACGGGAGCAGAGGATGTTTGTCGCGGACGACGGCCGGCCCCTGAGTCTGACCTGGCACTATACGCCGAGCGAGATGCGGGCGGATGGGGCGGTCCACGTCGCGGGCGTTCTCTTCGGTGTTCTGGGCGCGGTCAGCCTGATCGTCATCGCGGCGCTGAACCATCTCGGTTGGATGGAGCGGGCCTCGCTCATGGTCTACGCGACCGCTCTGGTGGCGATGCTCGGGGCGTCGGCGGCCTACAACATGTGGCCGATCTCGCCGCGCAAATGGATCCTGCGCCGGCTCGACCACGCCTTCATCTACCTGATGATCGCCGGCACCTACACGCCGGTCGTGGCGCTGGTCGGCTCCGGCCTCGTCGCCTGGAGCCTGCTCGCCCTGGTCTGGACGGTGGCGCTCGCCGGCATCGCCATCAAGATCCTGATGCCGGGCCGCTGGGACCGGGTGTCGATCGTGCTCTACCTGATGCTGGGCTGGAGCGGCGTGCTCGCCTACGAATCGGTGATCTCGGGGCTGAGCCCCTCCGCCTTCTGGCTCCTCGCCACCGGCGGCCTGCTCTACTCGGTCGGCGTGGTGTTCCACGTCTGGCGCAGCCTGCCGTTCCAGAACGCGATCTGGCACGCCTTCGTGCTCGCCGCCACCGCGTGCCATTACGGCACGATCATCACCAGCGTGCTCGCCGCGGGGACGTGATCCCGATCAATCCGACCCATCCCCCTCATCCTGAGGTGCGGAGCCAAGCGTAGCCTCGAAGGAGGGCTCCAGTTCGCTCAGCGATCCCTGGAGCCCTCCTTCGAGGCCGCTCACGCGGCACCTCAGGATGAGGGGATTTGTCGGGACAGGCGCCTCGGAAAAACCTCTCAGGCGCTCTCCGACCCGCCGCCCTCGCCGATGGTATCCGACGCACGCTCCACCGCGCCGATGGCGTCGAGCAGGTGCTGCACGCTGCGCTCCACCTCGATCGCCGGGCGGTCCATGGCGGCGGCGCGCTCCACCAGCCCTTCGAGCTGATCGAGGACGTCCAAGAGATCGCTCGCCACGGACGCCGCGTCGCTGGCGGCGCGGGAACGGGTGGCGGGTTGGGGCTTGCGGAAGGGAACGACCGTGCTCATCGCCGTCCTGTGTCGCGGATGGCGGGCCTGGACGCCACCCCGGAGCCCACGCCCATCCACATTTGCGGGCATACGCGGCGGCCTCCCTCGCGGATTGGTGAGTTTTGGGTGAGGCCGTTGCTCGGGATGCTCGGCAAACCGGCAAGGTTCGGGGCGGGCGAACGCCGTTCCGAAGCGCCCGGTAAAACCGAACACTTCGAATCGCCTGTTTGCCGACACGGATTGACAAGGATGGCGCGGCGGCAGAGGTTGGAATCGTTCCGAGGGGGGCCCTAACCGGGCTGAGAGTGGGCAAGACGCCCTGACCCTTGAACCTGATCCGGTTCGTACCGGCGGAGGGACGGGAACCTGCGGCCGGCGCACGAGGCGTCGGCCTTCCGCACCATCGTCGGGACCAACGGGTCGCCTCCCACGCCAGGAGCGACAGCGATGAACGCACCCGTCCGTCCCAAGGACTTCCCCCAGAACAACCCCGCCAGCGTGACTACCGGGCCGATCCAGGGCTCGCGCAAGGTCTACGACGCGGTCCCCGGCCATCCCGACATCCGCGTGCCCTACCGCGAGATCGCGCTCTCCGACGCCAAGGAGGCGCCGGTGCGGGTCTACGATCCGTCCGGCCCCTATACCGAGACGGATGCCCGCATCGATCTGGAGAAGGGCCTGCCGACCGCCCGCGAGCCGTGGATCGCGAAGCGCGGCTACGCGGCGGTGAAGCCCCGCGAGGTCAAGCCCGAGGACAACGGCTTCGCCTCCGCCGACAAGCTCGTCGCCCCGTGCCCGGCCGAGCGCACGATCCGCCGCGCGGAAGCAGGCCAGATGGTGACGCAGTACGAGTTCGCGAAAGCGGGCATCGTCACCGAGGAGATGATCTACGTCGCCCACCGCGAGAACGCGTGCCGCGCCGAGATGCTGAAGAGCGCGGAAGCCGCCCTCGCGGATGGGCAGAACTTCGGCGCGTCGATCCCGCCCTTCATCACGCCCGAATTCGTGCGCGACGAGATCGCCCGCGGCCGGGCCATCATCCCGGCCAACATCAACCATCTCGAACTCGAGCCGATGGCGATCGGCCGCAATTTTTTGGTGAAGATCAACGCCAACATCGGCAACTCGGCCGTCACCTCCTCGGCCGCTGAGGAAGTTGAGAAGCTGGTCTGGTCGATCCGCTGGGGCGCGGACACCGTCATGGACCTCTCGACCGGCCGCAACATCCACAACATCCGCTCGTGGATCGTGCGCAACTCCCCCGTTCCGATCGGCACCGTGCCGATCTATCAGGCACTGGAGAAGGTCGGCGGCGATCCGCTCAAGCTCGACTGGGAGGTGTTCAAGGACACCCTCATCGAGCAGGCCGAGCAGGGCATCGACTACTTCACCATCCATGCCGGCGTGCGGCTCGCCCACGTGCCGCTCACCGCGCGGCGCACCACCGGCATCGTGAGCCGCGGCGGCTCGATCATGGCGCGGTGGTGCCTCGCCGGGCACCGCGAATCGTTCCTCTACGAGCGGTTCGACGAGATCTGCGACATCATGCGGGCCTACGACGTGTCGTTCTCGCTCGGCGACGGCCTGCGCCCCGGCGCGATTGCGGATGCCAACGACGCGGCCCAGTTCGCCGAGCTGGAGACGCTGGGCGAACTCACCCAGATCGCTTGGGCCAAGGGCTGCCAGACCATGATCGAGGGCCCCGGCCACGTGCCGATGCACAAGATCAAGGTCAACATGGAGAAGCAGCTCGCCGAATGCGGCGAGGCGCCGTTCTACACCCTCGGCCCGCTGACCACCGACATCGCGCCGGGCTACGACCACATCACCTCGGGCATCGGCGCGGCGATGATCGGCTGGTTCGGCTGCGCCATGCTCTGCTACGTCACGCCCAAGGAGCATCTCGGGCTCCCGAACCGCGACGACGTGAAGACCGGCGTCATCACCTACAAGATCGCCGCGCACGCCGCCGACCTCGCCAAGGGCCACCCCGCCGCGCAGCTGCGCGACGACGCCCTCTCCCGCGCCCGGTTCGACTTCCGCTGGGAGGACCAGTTCAATCTGTCCCTCGACCCGGACACGGCGCGCAGCTTCCATGACGAGACCCTGCCGAAGGACGCCCACAAGGTCGCCCATTTCTGCTCGATGTGCGGCCCGAAATTCTGCTCGATGAAGATCACGCAGGACCTGCGCGCCGACGTGCTCGCCATGGAGGAGGCGGGCATCGTGCTGGGCGAAGCCAAGCCCCTCTCGGAGGAGGAGCGCGAGGCCGGCATGGCGGCCAAGTCCCAGGAGTTCCTGGCGGAGGGCGGCAAGCTCTACGTCGACGCCGCCGAGTGATTTTTCAGGGGGCGGCCGGTCTCCGCGCCGGCCGCCTCTCCGTCCCGGCCTGCGTCATTCGATCGTTTCCTTGGGAAAATCTTTACGTTTCATCGACTCCGTTCCGCGGCAGCGGGGGAGAACGGGCCGCGGGTAAGACTCCGCTTATCGCCCGCGCGTGATCTTGGGTTCATGCTACGTCCCTGAACCTGAGAAGGACCTCCGCCATGGACGCGATCCGTCCAGCACCGCCGATGCCGCCCGTCACGGCGGCCCCCACCGTCACCCCGGTCCGCCCCGTGGCGGGCCCGTCGAACGGCCCCGAGTCGCGGGTGCTCGACCCGGCGGTCTCCATCGACGTGCGGCCCGAGGCCAGCGCGGCGAAATCGTCCGAGCCGGAGCAACGCGCCTATATCCGCGATCAGGACACCGCCTCGCTCGTCTTCCGCGTCACCGATCCCAAGACCGGCGACGTGGTGATGCAGCTGCCCACCGAAGTGGTCCTGCGGGCCCGCGCCTATGCGCAGGAGAACTCCGCGGCCTTCAGCGGCGAGCGGCTCGTCAAGACGGCGTGATTGGGCTTCGTTCGATGAGTTGACCGACGCGCTCCGGTGATTGCCCCAAGGCGGTCTCCCAACCGGGAGGGTCGCTGCCGGTGGCTCGCGGTGACAGGCGGCAGCGAATCCCTTAAAGAAAGGATCGAGACATTGTGGCGCATCCTTTGATGCACACGATCTGCTTGATCAAGAATGTTCAAAAATGCTCAGTTACTTTGGTTCTGAGGCGTTCTGGGCTCCGACAATTTTATCAATCGTTGTTATTTTGGCTGGGTCATTTGCAGTCAATAAAGAGTATTTTGTAAAAAAGCACTGGGCAAGAGTAGCAGGAACGATAGTGGATCATCACCACTCCGGTGGCGAAACGGACTATGATGTTTTAAAGATTTCTTACCATTATCTCGGGAAAGACTTTCACGTCACCTATTCCGACTACGGCACGAAAACTTGGTTCCGTTGTGGAGAGATTGAAATATTCGTTGATCCTAGAGACCCCACAGATATACACATTGGAAAAAATGTAAATTATTATAAGATTTTCACTCTCGCTACGTTCGTTTTTCTAGTGACCTCTTTGATGGCTTTGTATAGAGATGCGAAAGGCATGTAATGCAAATTCGCTGATTCGCGACACAATGCCATTTGAAAAATATCATAAATTACCATGCGGGTTTTTATAAAGAAAATGTTGTAATTGATTTGCTTATAAATCCACGTTCGGTACAGACCTCCGGCATCGGCCCGGTGGCGCCACGCGGCCCTGCGACTCGCAGTAGGCCCGCCCCGCGGCACGCCTTGACTATCGGGGCCCCGCCCCAATCTTCGGCTGCAAGCGGGGCCATGCCCCATCCTGGACAGCCGGACCCGACCTCATGCGCTTGCCGATCCTCGCCACCTGCCTTTCCGCCGTCGTGATCCTGGCGGCGCTGGGACCAGCGGATGCCGCCAAGCGCAAGGTGCAGGTGCCGCACCGCTACGACGGGCGCTGGAGCATCGAGGTCGTGACCCGCGACGGCCCCTGTGATCGCGCCTACCGCTACGGCGTGCAGATCCAGCGCGGCGAGGCGGTCTACGGCGGCGGCGAGGTGAACATCCAGGGCCGGGTCTCCCCCAACGGCGCCGTGCGCGGCATCATCTCCCGGGGCGACAACGCCGCCCAGGTCACCGGCCGCCTGACCCCCGGCGGCAGCGGCTCGGGCACGTGGCAGACCGTGGGCAACGGCCTCATCAGCTGCAGCGGCAACTGGAACGCCATGCGCCGGGGTTGAGCCCCATCCCTGTGGCGCCGGGGCGACAACCGAACTTTGTGTCGCGGTGCGGCATGAAGTCAGCCCCGATGCCCTAGATCTGTCGGTTTGTTCAGGGAAGGATGGGGGCGTTCGACACCGGTTCGAGACGCCCCATGAAAGCCGTGCTGCTCTGCGGTCTTGCCGTCGCCCTCGCCACCTCGGCCGTGGAGGCGCGCCCCGCCGCCCGCCAGCACGTGCCCGGCACGCCGCATGCGGTGCTGGCCCCGCTCGAAGAAGCGGCCACGGCGTGCTTCGCCGAGACGGTGATGTCGAACCCCAAGGCGATGCGGCTCGCCCGCGAGGCCCGCTGGTTCGAGGCCGCGGGCGTCATCGGCTTCCTGTGCCGCCCCGAGGTGCAGCGCATGGCGGTCGCCCACGACCAGATCTACGGCCGCGGCACCGGCGAACGCTTCTTCAAGGGCGCCTACGGCCGCCATCTGGACAAGCAGCTCGCCGCCCGCCTCCAGCCGCTGCTGGAGACGAAGTCGGTCGCCAGCGCCGAGCCCCCGGCGGAGAAGGCGGCGCTGACCGACGTCACCGAGACCGGCTCGACCTCCGACGAGCACTGAACCGGCCGACTCCCAAACCCAACCCCCTCATCCTGAGGTGCCGCAGCGAAGCGGAGGCCTCGAAGGAGCGCTCCAGCCGGCCGCGCGATCCCTGGAGCCCTCCTTCGGGGGCGCCGCTTCGCGCCGCCACCTCAGGATAAGAACGTGGGTGGGAGGGGCCTTTCGAGCCGCCTACTGACCCGCCCGTTCCGCCGCCAGCGCCTCGGCGCGCTTGCGTTCGTCCGGGGTGAGCCCGGCGGTGGCCTGATCGAGCACGTCGTCGGAGCGCCCCTGCGCCGCCGCGGCGAGGTTCCAGCCCGCCGCCTCGACGAGGTTTTTCGGCAGGCCGCGGCCGTGGAGATAGAGCCGGGCGACACGGTTCTGGGCGATGGCGTTGCCGCGGCGCGCGGCGTGCAGGAAGTAGCGGGCGGCGCGCGCCTCGTCCTTGGTCACGCCGTCGCCGAGGAACAGCCGGATCGCGAATTCGACCTCGCCCGCGAGATCACCGTTGTCGGCCGCGCGCCGGAACCACTGCGCCGCCTGGACGGTGTCGCGCTTCACGCCCTTGCCCTGGAGATAGAGCACGCCGAGCGCGTGCTGGGCCGGGGCGATCTCGGCCTCGGCCGCCTTGCGGAAGTTGACCGCCGCCGCCGCGTGCTCCTCAGGCTTCGCATCGGCGATCTGGATCAGGGCGAGGTTGTAGGCCGCACTCGGCTCGTTGCGCTGGGCCGCCTTCTCCAGCCACTCGCGCCCGGCCTTGGCGTCCTTGGGCTGGCCGCGCCCATCCATCGCCATCAGGCCGAGCGAGGCCATGGCATGCGGCTCGCCCTGCGCGGCGGCGAGGCGGTACCATTCGAGCGCGCGCTTGGGGTCCTGCTTGGTGCCGAGGCCCTGGTTGTAGAGTTCGCCCAAGAGCGTCATCGCCGGGGCGTCCTTGGGGTTCGCCTCGATGCGCTTGGTCGCCTCGCGGAAGGCCGTGACGTAGCGCCCGCGCTGATAGGCGCCGTAGGCCGCATCCGGGTTCGGACTGGGCCGGGCCGGCAGCACCCCGTCGGATTTCGCGCTGTAGGGCGAGGGCAGCTCGCGATCGAGGCCCTGGCCGGGCTTTTTCGGTGCAGCCGCTTCCTTCGCGGGCGTCTCGGCGGGTTTAGGGACCGCGAGTGCCGTCACCGGCCATACAGCGAGGCCAGCAGTGAGAAGCGCCGAACGCCTCATCCCGCCGCCCCGCCCACACGAGGGTCCACCCAAAAATCCAATAAGAATCATCGAGCCTTGTCGAGAACCGCCTGTGCCGTGCGCACGCCCTCGGCATCGCCCAGCCAGAGGGCGCTTTCGAGGCCGACGAACTCGGCCCCCGTCGCGGCGAGCGCCTCGACTTCCCCGGCCTCAGCGGCGACCGCGATGCAGGGTGTCTCGAAGATCTCGGCCCACCACGTCGCGCGCTCGCGCACTTCTTGCGGGTCGGGCGCGGCGCCGTCGGGAAACAGGCCGCCGAACAGCAGGTAGTCGGCACCGGCCTCGCCCGCGAGCATGGCGACATCGCGCGAGCCGAGCACGCCGCCGGCCCCGAGGATGCGGCCGTCGCGCAGGCGCCCGCGCAGGTCGCGCAGAGTCTCGTCGTCGGCGCGATCCACGTGCACGCCGTCGGCCCCGCCGCGGGCCGCGACCGAGACGAGGTCGCCGTCGAAGTCGGGCACCGCGACGACGACCGCCGCGCCCTGACCTTGCGCCGACGGGCAGAGCTTCTTCAGCAGCGCGACGAGGCTGCGCTCGTCGCTGGTCGCGAGCCGCAGGATCACCGCCGCCACGTCGCCCGCCGCGCAGGCGGCTTCGAGCGCCCGCGCGGTAGCCTCGGCCTGTTCGGCGCCGAGACCGTAGGGGGACAGGAGGGCGAGGCGGGGCTTGGGGCCCGCCGCTTGCGGCTCGCTCACTGACAAAACCTCAGGCGTCGATGCGGGGATCGAGAGAGCCGTTGGCGTAGCGCTTGGCCATCTCGGCGACCGAGATCGGGCGGATCTTCGAGCCCTGGCCGGCCGTGTTGAACTCCTCGAAGCGCTGCTTGCACAGCTTGGTCATCGCCTCCATGGCGGGCTTCAGGTACTTGCGCGGATCGAACTCTTCCGGGGTCTCGGTGAGGACGCGGCGGATCTGGCCGGTCATCGCCATGCGGTTGTCGGTGTCGATGTTGATCTTGCGCACGCCGTGCTTGATGCCGCGCTGAATCTCTTCCACCGGCACGCCCCAGGTCGGCTTCATCTGGCCGCCGAACTTGTTGATGATGTCCTGCAGCTCCTGCGGCACCGAGGACGAGCCGTGCATGACGAGGTGGGTCGTCGGCAGGCGGCGGTGGATCTCCTCGATCACGTTCATGGCGAGCACGTCGCCGTCGGGCTGGCGGGTGAACTTGTAGGCACCATGGCTGGTGCCCATGGCGACCGCGAGCGCATCGACCTTGGTCTCGCGCACGAACTTCACCGCCTCGTCCGGATCGGTCAGGAGCTGGTCGTGGGACAGCTCGCCCTCGGCGCCGTGGCCGTCCTCGGCCTCGCCCGTGCCGCTCTCCAGCGAGCCCAGCACGCCGAGCTCACCCTCGACCGAGACGCCGGCCCAGTGGGCCATCTTGGTGACGTTGCGGGTGATCTCGACGTTGTAATTGTAGTCGGCCGGGGTCTTGCCGTCGGCCTTGAGCGAGCCGTCCATCATCACCGAGGTGAAGCCGTACTGGATCGCGGTGGCGCAGGTGGCTTCGTTATTGCCGTGGTCGAGATGCATGCACACCGGGATGTGCGGGTAGATCTCGACGAGGCCGTCGATGAGTTTTGCCAGCACCACGTCGTTGGCGTAGGCCCGCGCCCCGCGGCTCGCCTGGAGGATCACCGGCGAATCGGTGGCGTCGGCGGCCGCCATGATGGCGAGCCCCTGCTCCATGTTGTTCAGGTTGAACGCGGGCACGCCGTAGCCGTACTCGGCGGCGTGGTCGAGGAGCTGCCGGAGGGTGATGCGTGCCATGGTCTCGTCTCTGTAGTTGGTAAAGCGGGACTGGTGGCAGCCTTAGCGTGGATGGGGAACGGAGCGAAGGCCCATAGAGGCCTGTCACCCGAAAACCGGGCCGTCACTGCAAGGCTGAACTCTGTGTCGCATGGCGCTTCGGTCGTGCGATCCACCAGAAGATCGCGCCACCGAGCATCCCGTATGTGAACGTTTTTCCCGTGTTGGCGGCGTAGTCGCGCCAGCCGTAGGCTGTTCGCGCACCGTCGAGGTAGATCGATCCGACGGCGTCGGCGAACGAGAATCGGCTCTCCGGCGCCGGACCCATCAGGTCACGTAGCCCGATCCAGATATCGATCGGTATGGCGGCCAGACCACCGGTCAGCAGACACGCGATAAGCAGCGCAGGGGAGTCACGATGAACTCGCCCAGCGAGGATCGCGTAGATAAGCCCGCCGACGAAGATGGCCGGAACGATGCGCGTCAGCCCCGCCGTCATCCAGAATGCGAACAGGACAACGAACCGACCGAACGGCATGTCGCTGTGATGCCGAATGGGCAGCAGGAACAGACTGACGAACAGGGCGGTCGGAACCAGGGCGGCGACGAGCAAGGCGATGGCGACGCGCTTCCGCGACGGCTTGGCCCAGAGGGGCTCGGCCGCCGCTTCGATCACTTGCGCCGTCATCGCCCGACCACGCCTCAGCCCTTGCCTCAGCCCTTCGCCCGCAGCGCCTCGACGCCGGGCAGCTCCTTGCCTTCCAGCCATTCGAGGAAGGCGCCGCCCGCGGTCGAGACGTAGGAGAACGCCTCGCCCACGCCCGCATGGTTGAGGGCCGCCACCGTATCGCCGCCGCCGGCCACGCTGACGAGCTGACCGGCCTTGGTGCGGGCCGCCGCGTGCTTCGCGACCGCGACCGTGCCGGTGTCGAAGGGCGTCAGCTCGAAGGCGCCGAGCGGACCGTTCCAGACCAGCGTGCGGGCTTCGTCGATGGCGCCGTCGATGGTGGCCATGGAGGCGGCGCCGACATCGAGGATCATCGCATCCGAGGGCACGGCATCGACCGGCACCGTCTCGTTCTCGGCGTTGGCCTTGAACTCGCGCGCCACCAGCGCGTCGGCGGGCAGGATGATGGTGCAGTTCTTCTCCTTGGCCGCCGCCATGATGCGGGTCGCGGTCTCAGAAAGATCCTTCTCGCACAGCGACTTGCCGACATCTTTCCCTTGCGCGTGCAGGAAGGTGTTGGCCATGCCGCCGCCGATCACCAGCATGTCGACCTTGGCGACGAGGTTTTCGAGGAGATCGATCTTGGTCGAGACCTTGGCGCCGCCGACGATGGCGATGACCGGACGCGCGGGAGCTTCGAGCCCCTTGGTGAGCGCGTCGAGTTCGGCCTGCATTAGGCGCCCGGCATAGGCCGGCAGCACGCGGGCGAGGCCCTCGGTCGAGGCGTGCGCGCGGTGGGCCGCCGAAAAGGCTTCGTTGACGTAGAGGTCGCCGTTGGCGGCGAGTGCCTTGGTGAAGTCAGGGTCGTTCTTTTCCTCGCCCGCGTGGTAGCGGGTGTTTTCGAGAAGAAGCACGTCGCCGTCCTTCAGGGTGTTGACGGCGGAGGCAGCAACCTCGCCGATGCAATCCTCGCCGAAGGCGACCGGCTTGCCGACCTTTTCCGAGAGCGTCGCCAGGATGGGCTTGAGCGAATCCTTCGGGTCCAGCTTGCCCTTGGGACGGCCGAAATGGGCGAGCAGGATCACCTTGCCGCCCTGATCGGCGATTTCGCGGATCGTCGGCACCACTCGCTCGATGCGGGTCGCGTCGGTGACGCGGCCGGCTTCCATCGGCACGTTGAGGTCCACGCGCAGGAGCACGCGCTTGCCCTGGAGCGGGCCGGCATCGTCGAGGGTGCGGAAGTCGGGCATGGCGCTCTTACGGGTTGGAGGTCGTCTGCGGCTGGCCGCCGAGGCTCGGCGGGAGCAGCTTGTCGAGGTTCGCCCGCTGCACCGCGACCATCAGGGCGACGGTGAGCACGGCGGTGATGAGGGCGGTGAGCACCAGGGCGCCGGTGCCGGGCAGCCGGTTGATGCGGTCGGCCATGCCGCGGACTTCGCTGCGCAGAGAGGCGAGATCGGCCTGACGCGCGGCCTCGTTCATGCGGGAGGACGCGTTCTCGACCTTGTCCTCGACGCGCGAGAGCAGCGCCTCGGAGCGGGCGTACTTGTCCTCGATCCGCGCCGCCTTGTCCTCGATGCGGGCGAGCTGGTCGGAATGGTTGACCGGCGCGGCGGGCCCTTCCGCCTTGGCGAGCGAGGGCGCCGGGGCAGGCGCGGGCGCCGCAGAGACCGGCGGGGTGGTCGGGATGAAGTCGGTCCCGGACGACTTGGTCGGCGAGGTCTCGGTCATCGCGTGCACACCGTTTTTTCTGAAGGGAGGCGCAAGGCCCCGTTCATGCGTGAGGCGGCCAGCAAGCCGGCCGCCTCGTTCAGGCTGATCTAGGCGATCAGATCAGCTTGGCCATGGCCACCGCGGTGTCGGCCATGCGGTTCGAGAAGCCCCACTCGTTGTCGTACCACGACAGGATGCGCACGAAGGTGCCGTCCATGACCTTGGTCTGGTCGAGGTGGAACGTGGACGAGTGCGGATCGTGGTTGAAGTCGATCGACACGTTCGGCCGGTCGGTGACGCCGAGCACGCCCTTGAGCGGGCCGGCCGCCGCCGCCTTGATCGCGTCGTTGATCTCCTGAACCGAGGTCGCGCGCTTGGCGGTGAAGACGAGATCGACCGCCGAGACGTTCGGGGTCGGCACGCGGATCGCGGTGCCGTCGAGCTTGCCCTTCAGCTCCGGCAGGACGAGGCCGACGGCCTTGGCCGCACCCGTCGAGGTCGGGATCATGGACAGAGCCGCGGCGCGGGCCCGGTACAGATCCTTGTGCATCTGGTCGAGCGAGGGCTGGTCGTTGGTGTAGGAGTGGATCGTCGTCATGAAGCCGCGCTCGATGCCGACGGTCTCGTTGAGCACCTTGGCGACCGGAGCGAGACAGTTCGTGGTGCAGGAGGCGTTCGACACCACGAGATGGTCGGCGGTGAGCCCGTCGTGGTTGACGCCGTAGACGACCGTGAGGTCGGCGCCGTCGGCAGGCGCCGAGACGAGGACGCGCTTGGCGCCCGCGTCGAGATGGGCCTTGGCCTTGTCCTTCGAGGTGAAGATGCCGGTGCATTCCAGCGCGACATCGACGCCGAGGTCGCGGTGGGGCAGCTCGGCCGGGTTGCGCACGGCGGTGACGCGGATGTGCTTGCCGTTGATCACGATGGCGTCGCCCTCGACGGCGACTTCGGCCGGAAAGCGGCCGTGGACGGAATCGTAGCGCAGCAGGTGGGCGTTGGTCTCGACCGGCCCGAGATCGTTGATCGCCACGACCTCGATGTCGGTGCGGCCGGCCTCGACGATGGCGCGCAGCACGTTGCGGCCGATGCGGCCGAAGCCGTTGATGGCAACCTTGACGGTCACGGCGTGACTCCTTGGTTCTGAGGCGCGCCTTCGCGCCGACGGGGAAGCGGGGATGCGGCGCGAGAAGACCGCGCGGACGAGTGCCGGACCGGTCCAAGCGGGGCCGCACTGAACCTGGGATGAACCGCGACGCGACCCGCGCTCGTCCGGACGGCGGACGGTCTGCGCGGGGAGCCGGAGAGAGGCAAGGTCGGGTTTCCGGTGGGCGGCGGCGCGCGGAGGGCGCGCGAGGGGCCGGGCGCGGGCTCTCTAACATGGCCGTGGGGGCTGTCAAAGATCGTGGGTGCACCTGCGAACAGGCTGGAATTTCGAATGCGCTTGGCTGAAACTTTTTCGGATTTCTCCGGGCGGGCCCTCGCTCGAACTAGTTGAGTGTGCCGTATGTCCGGGTGCGACGGGCGGCACGAGGCGGCGGACGCGGTCGCCGGCATCCGAGGTCCAAGAGGAAGTAGTCCACAGGCATGGCGAAGGCGGGTGACAGAGTGGCGGCGGTGTCGCTGGAAGAGGCGATCGGCCGGCTCGATGCGGCGCTGGCGCTGCTGGAGACCGCAGTGGCGCGGCGGCTCGAGGCGGAGCGCAGCCGCGGTGATCGCGAGACCGAGTTCGCCCTGTTGGAGGAGGACCGGGCGCGGCTCGCCACTGAGCTCGACGCCGCGGGCGCCCGGCTCGCGCGGATGAACGTCACCACCGGCGAGGTCGGGCGCCGCCTCGATCGCGCCATCGAGACCGTCAAGGATGTCCTGTCCGGCCCGTCCGGCTCGTGAGGAAGAACAGCGTCCCATGCCCCATGTCAGCGTCACCATCGCGGGCAAGAGCTACCGGATGGCCTGCGGCGAGGGCGAGGAGCGCCATCTCGAAGCGCTCGCGGGCGATCTCGACAGGCGCGTCGCCGACATGCGCGGGGCCTTCGGCGAGATCGGCGACATGCGCCTGCACGTCATGGCGGCGCTGACGCTCGCCGACGAGTTGCAGGAGGCCCGCCGCCGCATCGGCGAGATGGAACGCGACGCCGCCCGCGAGGCCGGCGAACAGGCCCGCCTCGCCGCGGGCGTCGGCGTGGCCGCCGAGCGCATCGACCGGCTGGCGCGGGCGCTGTCGGGGCATGCGGCGGGCTGAGCGCCCCCGCTTCCCTACGCCTCGACCACGGCTGCGAGCGCCGACTCGATCAGCCCCGAGCGCGTCAGCCCGCGAGACTCGGCGGCCTCATCAGCCAGACGCAGCAATCCCTTGTCGATGGTGATGTTGACCCGCACGCGCTCGCTCGGGATCAGGCGCGGCGTGACGAGGTGGATGTGCGCGCCGCGCGCGTCCGCCATGGCCTCCGCGTCCTGTTCCAGCGCCTGTAGCGAGCGCGGAACCGGCATGGGGTCGCCGTCCGCCCGGAGCGCCGCGAGATGCCCGGACAGGGCCTCGCGCGCCGCCTCGGCGGCTTCCTCGAAGCTGTCGCCGACCGAGATGCAGCCGGGCACATCGGGGAAGGTCACGCCCCAGGTCGAGCCGTCTTCCGGCGGATGGAGAAAGGCGATGTAGGCGGTCATGGTTTGCCGCGTCCCCTGTCGTTCAGCATCGGCGCCTCACAGCCCTGCGGCCTTCCGAATGGACTGCACGGTCTTCGGATGCATGTCCTTGCGCGGATGAGGAACCGTCACCTTTCCGGGCTTCGACGGATGCTTGAAATGGCGATGGCTGCCTGTCGTCGAGTGCCACTGCCAGCCGGCCGCTTCCAGCTCGCGGATGAGGTCCCTCGAATCCATCCGCGGCATGGCTCGTTAGAAAGGTGCTTGCGATCGAAGTGTGTATGACATGCACACCCTGTCAAGCACTCCCTGCCGCAGCGTCGTTACGCCCCGCCGGGCGTCGACCGCGCGTTTTCCCCCTAGCGCCGGAGCCGTGCCGGCTCTACATCTCTCGGGCGGGGCTGCAGGGTTCGTCAGGAGAACTTTCCCCGGGGCCTTATCGACTCCCTAGGGAGCTGTTCCTGGCCTCGTCCGTGGACTTGGCCAACACGGCGCCCACCTACTCTGTAGGTTTCCCGGGATCGACACTCCGACGGCTCAGGTGGCTCCGCACTCTTCCCCCCTTCGCGCCCACAAGGCGCAACTCCGCGCCGAGGTTCTGGCCCGGCGCGACGCGCTCTCGCCTGAGGCCCGCGCCGCCGGCGCGCAGGCCGTCGCCGAGACGATCGTCCAAAAAATTCCCGAACTGGCCGAGGCGCCGCTCGTCGGCGCGTTCTGGCCGATCCGCAGCGAGATCGATCCGCGCCCGCTGATCGAGCGGCTCTTTGCCCGCGGCCAGCGCGTGGCGCTGCCGAAGGTGACGAAGGAGGGCCTCGTCTTCCGCGAGTGGCGGGCCGGCGAGGCGCTGGTTCAGGGCCGCTTCGGCCTGTCGGAGCCGCGCGACGACCTGCCCCCGCTCGATCCGACCGCCCTGATCGTGCCGCTCGCCGCCTTCGACCGGGCCGGCCAGCGCATCGGCTACGGCGCGGGCTACTACGATCAGGCGATCGAGCGGCTGTCGCGGAACGGCCCGGTGCTGACCGTCGGCATCGCCTTCTCGGTGCAGGAGATTCCGGAAGTCCCGGCCGAGCCGCACGACCGGCCCCTCGACCACATGGTCACCGAGGCAGGCCGCGTGCCGCTGCGACAGAGCTAGACGCATGCGCATCCTCTTCCTCGGCGACATCGTCGGACGCCCCGGCCGCCACGCAGTTGCGGAGCGCCTGCCCCGCCTGCGCGAGCGCTGGCGGCTCGATTGCGTCGTCATCAACGGCGAGAACGCGGCGGGGGGCTTCGGCATCACCGAGTCGATCTGCGACGAGATTCTTCAAGCCGGCGCCGACGCGGTGACGCTCGGCAACCACTCCTTCGACCAGCGCGAGGCGCTCGTCTTCATCGCCCGCCAGCCCCGGCTGATCCGGCCCGCGAACTACCCGCCGGGCACGCCGGGCCGGGGCGCCACGGTGATCGAGACGGCCCGCGGCGCCCGCGTCCTCGTCGTCAACGTGATGGGCCGCATCTATCTCGACCCGCTCGACGACCCCTTCGCCGCGGCCGACCGCGAGTTGGAGGCCTGCCCGCTGGGCGCGGCGGCCGACGCCGTGATCGTCGACATGCATGCCGAGGCCACCAGCGAGAAGCAGGCGATGGGCCACTTCCTCGACGGGCGCGCGAGCCTCGTCGTCGGCACCCACACCCACGCGCCGACCGCCGACCACCGCGTCCTGCCCCACGGCACCGCCTACCTCTCCGACGCCGGCATGTGCGGCGACTACGATTCGGTCCTCGGCATGCAGAAGGAGGAGCCGGTGCGCCGCTTCCTCCAGAAGACGCCGGGCTCGCGGTTAGAGGCCGCCACCGGCCCCGGCACGCTCTGCGGCGTCGCCGTCGAGACCGACGATTCCACCGGGCTCGCGAAAAGGGTCTGGGCGGTTCGGCTCGGGCCGCATCTGGAGGAGAGTTGGCCGCGGGAGTGGGATTAGTGCCGAATGTGTCGGCGCATCTTCTGATCGTCCTCGGCCTCACGCTCTCGGCAACGAGCCCGTCGCTTGGTCAGGAGCATGCCTCCGCGCAAGCCCCCTTCGACGCCGGCGTCAGGGGCGCTACGGCAGAGGTTTCCTTCACAGTCCCATCGAAGGCTCGATATTCGTTCTATCTCGATCTCTACTTTCAGGATGGCGATGCACGCGATCCGGATCGCCGGGAGGATCGTGCCCGTGTCGGAGCCCTGGCCGGAAGCGGTGCCTACGACAGCAACACGATGCGCCGCCGCGACAACGGCGTGCCGATCCCGGTGCGCTTGACCGTGACCAGAATCGGTGGCGCGGATCGGGACATCGTTTTCTCCGAAGTGTTTCGCGAGCATGTCAGAGAAGGTTTCACGGCGAATTACTTTTCGAAATTGATCGTGCGCCGCGAACTCACCGAGGGCCGGTATCGAGCGAAGATCGAAGCCTTGGAAGACGTGCCATCGTTGCGGACGACACCGATCCGCTTCGACGTCCATGTCGCCTTCGATCGATCGTGAGGTGTCTCGGCTGAAAGCGAGCTGAGCGCTGCGGAACCCCGCCCGCCTTCCGACTTGATCGCGCACGGCCAAGTCGCCAGAGTGCCGCCGCTGATCCCCCGCGCGGTGCCCTCCTCCCGGCGCGGCCGCAAACACGAGCTTGGACCCGATGGCGGCCCGTCCCGCGTCTTCCCCAGACAGCCCGCCGCTCGCCAAGCCCGGCATGACCATCGTGCGGATGCTGGTCTTCCTCGTGCTGGTCGGCTTCCTCGCCTTCGTGCTCTATCGGCAGATCACCCCGGCGTTCCTGGCCAATCCCGGCCTCAATGGGCTGATCCTCGGCGTGCTCTTGATCGCGGTGCTGCTCGCCTTCGGGCAGGTGACGCGGCTGTTTCGCGAGACGCGCTACGTCAACGCGCTCGCGGCGGGCGAGAAGCCGAAGGACAAGCCGGTGCTGCTGGCCCCCCTGGTGCCGGCGCTCGAAGCGCGCCGCGAGGGCGTGACGCTGACGGGCACCCGCGCGCTGCTCGATACCACCGCGGCGCGGCTCGACGAGGGCCGCGAGATCCTGCGCTACAGCGCCGGCATCCTCATTCTGCTGGGCCTGCTCGGCACGTTCTGGGGCCTGATCGAGACGCTGTCGGCGGTGGGCTCGGTGATCGGCGGGATGCGCGGCGGGGGGGACGCCGCGGTGATGTTCGACGAGTTGAAGAGCGGGCTCGCGGTGCCGCTGTCGGGCATCGGTCTGGCCTTCTCGGCCTCGCTGTTCGGCCTCGCCTCCTCGCTGGTGATCGGCTTCCTCGATCTCCAGGCGGGGCAGGCGCAGGCGCGCTTCCACAACGAGCTGGAGGATTGGCTGATCTCCGGCGAGGAGCAGGCGCCGGTCTCCGCCGCGCGGCCCGCGCCCGAGCACGATCCGGCGGTGGCCCGCGAACTTCAGGCGGCGGTCGAGCGCCTGAGCGGCGTCATCGCCGAGGGCGGCGGCGGGCGGGCCGCGACCCAGGCGATGACCAACCTCGCCGAGGGCATCCAGGGCCTCGTCCAGCACATGCGCGCCGAGCAGCAGATGATCCGCGACTGGGTCGAGGCCCAGGCCGCCCGCGAGCGCGAGCTGAAGCAGGTGCTGGATCGTTTGGCCGCCCGCGAGAAGACCCCGTAATGGCGTCCCGGCGCGTCCGCGCGCATCGCGGGCTCAACGTCTGGCCGGGCTACGTCGATGCCCTGGCGACCCTGCTGCTCGCCGTGGTGTTCCTGCTCACCGTGTTCGTGGTCGGGCAGTTCTTCCTGTCGCAGGAACTGACCGGGCGCGATGCGGTGCTCACCCGCCTCAACCGCCAGATCGCCGACCTCACCGACCTCCTGGCGCTGGAGCGCTCGAACCGGCGCGCCCAGGAAGAGGCGGTGGCCGGCATGCGCAACACGCTGACGGCGACGGAAGCCGAGCGCGACCGGCTCCAGGCGCTGGCGGACGCCGCCACGGCCTCGCAGGGCAAGACCGCCGACGTGGACGCGCAGCTCGCCGCCGAGCGCGGCGCCACGGCCCGCGCGCAGAATCAGGTCGAATTGCTCAACGAGCAGATCCGGGCCCTGCGCCGCCAGCTCGCCGCCCTGGAAGACGCGCTGTCGGCCTCGGAATCGCGCGACCGCGAGAGTCAGGCCCGCATCGCCGAACTCGGCAGCCGGCTCAACGTGGCGCTGGCGCAGCGGGTGCAGGAACTCGCCCGCTACCGCTCGGACTTCTTCGGGCGGCTGCGCCAGATCATCGGCTCACGCTCGGACATCCGCATCGTCGGCGACCGCTTCGTGCTGCAATCCGAGGTGCTGTTCGCGGCGGGCTCGGCCGCGCTCAAGCCCGAGGCCGGGCCGGAGATCGACCGGATCGCGGGCGCGATCCTCGACATCTCGAAGGAGATTCCCGCCGACATCCCCTGGGTGCTGCGGGTCGACGGCCACACCGACGCGCGGCCGATCCAGTCGCCGCAATTCCCCTCGAACTGGGCGCTCTCTGCGGCCCGCGCCATCGCCGTGGTGCAGTACCTGCGCACCAAGGGCATCCCGCCCCAGCGCCTGCTCGCGGGCGCCTTCGGCGAGTTCCAGCCGCTCGATTCGGGCACGAGCGAGGAGGCGTATTCGCGCAACCGCCGCATCGAGATGAAGCTGACGGAGCGGTGAGTCCGCTCCGAGTCGAGCCTGTCGGACCGGCCGATCCATTCAAATCCCCTCATCCTGAGGTGGGGAGCGAAGCGTAGCCTCGAAGGAGGGCTCCAGGGATCGCGCGCGAACTGGAGCCCTCCTTCGAGGCTGCTTCGCAGCACCTCAGGATGAGGGGGATGGGTGGGAAAATCGGCTCGCCTCACCATGACAGGGGTGAGCCGGACACCGAAAAGAAATCAGCGCATCCGGCGCCAAGTCTGGCGCTTGCAGATGACGCTCAGCACGCAGCCCGCGACCTCGACGGTGTCCGGGCCCTTCGGCGTCAGGCTGCCCGAATAGGTCTTGCCGTCCTTCGGGTTGTAGAGGCTGCCCTCGAACCCCTCCCCGCTCGGGGTGCCGGCCTGCATGATCTGCACGCCGACGAGCTTGCGCGAGCGCAGGGAAGCGTCGGGGTTCTGACTGTCGAGGCCGGGGCCGGGGGTGGCCGCGATGGTGCCGCAATAGCCGGCGCCGCAGCGGGCGATGCGGACGGTCGAGCCCGCCGTCTCGGTCTGCCACACGCCGGAGAGGTCGCCAGCCTTCTGGGCGAGGGCGGGGCCGCCGAGCGTGCCGAACAGGAGCGCGGCGAGCGCGGCGCGGCGGCGGGGTGAGGCGAGCGCGACCATGCGGACAACAACTCCGGATGAGGCCGCTTGCGGCGGCCGGGGCGGCAGCGGTATGGCCGCCGCGATCCCGGCGCAAGCGGCTCCCTCGCGCGATTTTTTAAGGGGCGCCGCCTTGACTTCGCCGCCTTGGGCCGTCTCAAGCGGCGTCAAACGCCCGCCATGCGGGCCGGCCGCGCGGCGGGGGGACGGAACGGATGCAGGTCATCGACACGGAGATTCCGGCGGTCAAGCGGGTGGTCCCGAAGCGCCACGGCGACGACCGCGGCTGGTTCTCCGAGACCTTCCGGGCGGACGTGCTGGCGCGTGCCGGCATCGCCAACGCGTTCATCCAGGACAACCAGTCGTTCTCGGCGCCCCAGGGCACCGTGCGCGGCCTGCACTTCCAGACGGCGCCGGCCGCGCAGGCCAAGCTGATCCGGGTGCTCGCGGGCGCGATCCTGGATGTGGCCGTCGATCTCCGCTCCGACTCGCCGAGCTACGGCAAACACGTCGCCGTGCGCCTCGATGCCGAGGGCGGCGAGCAGCTGTTCGTGCCGGCCGGCTTCGCCCACGGGTTCTGCACGCTGGAGCCGAACACGATGGTGGCCTACAAGGTCGACGCCTATTACAGCCCCGAGAACGACCGCAACCTGCGCTGGAACGATCCCGCCATCGGCATCGACTGGCCGGTGACCGAGTCCGAGGCGACGGTGTCGGGCAAGGACAGGACGGCGCCGCTGCTGGCCGATCTCGGCCGCGTGTTCTGATCGCGCCGCCCGCTGACTGAACGAAATCGACGGAGAGACCTCGCGATGCGCATTCTGGTGACCGGCGGCTGCGGCTTCATCGGCTCCGCGCTGGTGCTGCACCTCGTGCAGGACCTCGGCCACGAGGTGCTGACCCTCGACGCGCTGACCTATGCGGCGAACCCCATCTCGCTCGAGCCCCTGAAGGACGACCCGCGCCATCGGCTCGAACAGGCCGACATCTGCGACCCGGCCCGCGTCCACGCCCTCTACGCCGACTTCAAGCCCGATGCCGTGATGCATCTGGCCGCCGAGAGCCACGTCGATCGCTCGATCACCGATCCGGGCGCCTTCGTGCGCACCAACGTCATCGGCACCCAGGTGATGCTCGACGGCGCGCGCACCCACTGGGAGAGCCTGGAGGGCGAGGCGAAGCGGAACTTCCGCTTCCTCCACGTCTCCACCGACGAGGTCTACGGCTCGCTGCCGCCCGATGGGTTCTTCACGGAAGAGAGCCGGTACGATCCGCGCTCGCCCTACTCCGCTTCGAAGGCGGCCTCCGACCATCTGGCGCGGGCGTGGCACGAGACCTACGGCCTGCCGGTGCTGGTGACGAACTGCTCGAACAATTACGGGCCGCGCCACTTCCCGGAAAAACTGATCCCGCTGATGATCCTGGCCGCGCTCGACGGCAAGAACCTCCCGGTCTACGGCGACGGCATGAACGAGCGCGACTGGATCCACGTCGAGGATCACGCTCGCGGCCTCGTCGCGGTGCTGGAGCGGGGGCGGCTCGGCGAGACCTACCTGCTCGGCGGACGCTCGGTGCGCAACAACCTCGCCGTGGTCAAGGCGCTCTGCGCCGCCTTCGACCGGGTCCGCCCCGAGCACGGCCCGCACGAGCGGCTGATCACCTTCGTTGCCGACCGCCCCGGCCATGATCGGCGCTACGCCATCGACCCGTCGAAGGCGGAAGCCGAAGTGGGTTGGGCACCCACCAAGGTGTTCGAGGAGGCGCTGGTCGAGACCGTGCAATGGTATCTCGACAACGAGTCGTGGTGGCGCCCGATCCGCGAGGGCCGCTATTCCGGCGAGCGCCTCGGCCTCGCGAAGTCGACCGCCTGATGGACATCCTCATCCTCGGCGGCGCCGGGCAGGTCGGCACCGAGCTGCAGGCCTATCCCTGGCCGGACGGCGTGCGGGTGCATGCCCCCGACCGCCAAAACCTCGACATCACCGACGAGGCGGCGATTGCCGCCGCGCTCGACGCCCGCGCCTACGCGGCGGTGATCGTGCCGGCTGCCTACACCGCGGTCGACAAGGCCGAGAGCGAGGTCGCGGCCGCGTGGCGGCTGAACGCGCTGGCGCCCGCGATCCTCGCCGCCGAGACCAAGCGGCGGGGCATCCCGCTCGTCCACGTCTCGACCGATTACGTGTTCGAGGGCACAGGCGAGGGTTTCTACGCCCCCGACGCCCCCGTGAACCCGACCAGCGTCTACGGCGCCAGCAAGGCCGCGGGCGAGATGGCGGTGCGCACCGGCAACCCGCGCCACGTCATCGTCCGCACCGCCTGGGTGGTCAGCCCGCACCGGGGCAACTTCGTCAAGACGATGCTGCGGCTCTCGGCCGAGCGCGATGGGCTGACGGTGGTGGACGACCAGCACGGCTGCCCGACCTCCGCCGCCGACCTCGCAGGCGCGCTCGCCGTGATCGCCCTGCGGCTGGCGCAGGACGCGGCGGCGCCGACCGGCACCTTCCACTTCGTCAACGACGGCGCCACCACGTGGTGCGGCTTCGCCCGCGCCATCGTCGAGGGCTCGGCCCGACGCGGCGGGCGCAGCATCCCGGTCGAGGGCATCCCGACCTCCGCCTACCCGACGCCGGCCCGGCGCCCGGCCAATTCGCGGCTCTCGACGCAGAGCCTCACCGACGCCTACGGGATCGCGCCGCGCCCCTGGACGGCGGCGCTCGACGACATCCTCGACCGTCTGGTCGGGCCGGCGCATTGAACGAATAGGGTTATTCCGATGAAGGGCATCGTGCTCGCCGGCGGCTCCGGCACCCGGCTCCATCCGGCCACGCTGGCGATCAACAAGCAGCTGCTGCCGGTCTACGACAAGCCGATGATCTACTATCCGATCTCGGTGCTGATGCTCGCCGGCATCCGCGAGATCCTGATCATCTCCTCGCCCGAACACCTCGGCAACTACCAGCGCCTGCTCGGCACCGGCGAGCAGTTCGGCGTCACCTTCACCTACGCGGTCCAGCCGCGGCCGGAGGGACTGGCCCAGGCCTTCATCATCGGCCGCGATTTCGTCGGCACCGACGACGTGGCGCTGGTGCTCGGCGACAACCTGTTCTTCGGCAACGGCATGAGCGCGCTGCTGGAGCGGGCGCGCGTGCGGAAGTCCGGCGCCACGGTGTTCGCCTACCACGTCGATCACCCGGAGGCCTACGGCGTCGTCACGCTGGACGGCGAGGGCCGCCCGGTGCGCCTCGTGGAGAAGCCCAAGACCCCCGAGAGCCCGTGGGCGGTCACCGGCCTGTACTTCTATGACAACCAAGTGCTCGACATCGCCGCCGAGGTGAAGCCCTCCGAGCGCGGCGAGCTGGAGATCACGAGCGTCAACCAAGCCTATCTGGAGCGCGGCCAGCTCCACGTGGAGCGGATGAGCCGCGGCTACGCGTGGCTCGACACCGGCACCCACGACAGCCTGCTGGAGGCCGCCGAGTTCGTCCGCGTGCTCCAACACCGCCAGGGCCTCCAGGTCGCCTGCCTCGAAGAGATCGCCTATCTCCAGGGCTTCATCGGCAAGGAACAGCTCCAGGCCCGCGGCGAGCTTTTTGCGAAGACCCATTACGGCCAGAACCTGCTGCGCCTCGCCCGCGAGGGTCGGCGGGTGGATCAGGCATTCTGATTTCTCTCGTCGTAGCGCTCCTCCACCCCTCATCCTACCCAATCCCCTCATCCTGAGGTGGCCGCGTCAGCGGCCCTCGAAGGAGGGCTCCAGCGGATCGCGCGATCCCTGGAGCCCTCCTTCGAGGCCTCCGCTGCGCTCCGGCACCTCAGGATGAGGGAGTGGGTGGGAGAGGCCGGCAGCGAAGGGCCGCACCCCACAAGCCTTTCGCCGCAGCCCGCGCAACCGGCCCTCCGCGCGCCATATCCCCGGCATGGCCGCCCCCGCGCTCCTCGACATCGACCGCATCTTCCTCGAACCGGCGGTCGCGGATTATCCCCGCGGCCGAGAAATCCTGGCGCGCTTCCCCGAGGCGGAGCGCATCGAAGTCCCCTCGCACTGGAACATCCCCTCGCTCCACGGCAACGCCGGCTCGGTCGAGGATTGGGTGCGGATCAAGCGCTCGACGCTTGTGCTGGGAGTCAAGAAGGGGCTCGCGATGCGCCCCAACGGGCGCTCGGCCCACTTCATCGCCCCGTCGATCTCCAACGGCTGCGCCATGGCCTGCGCCTATTGCTACGTGCCGCGGCGCAAGGGATTCTCGAATCCGATCTCGCTGTTCGTGAACGTCGAGGCGGTGGCCGCCGCGATCACCCGGCACGCCGCCAAGCAGGGCCCCCTCCCCCGGCCCGATCAGGTCGACGACACGGCCTGGGTCTACGATCTCGGCGAGAACGGCGACCTCTCGGTCGATGCCGGCGTCTGCGACAACGTCCGCGACCTCGTCGCCCTGTTCCGGGACTTACCCAACGCCAAGGCGTCGTTCGCCACCAAGTGGGTCAACCGCGACCTGCTCGACTACGACCCGCAGGGGCGCACCCGCATCCGCTTCTCGCTGATGCCCGCGAGGATCGCCAGGATCGTCGATGTCCGCACCGCGCCGATCCCCGAGCGCATCGCCGCCATCGACGACTTCCTGGCCGCTGGCTACGAGGTCCACGTCAACTTCTCGCCGGTCATCCTCTACGAGGGCTGGGAGGCGGATTGGGCCGAGCTGTTCACCGAGATCGACGACCGGCTCTCGGACGCGGCCAAGGCCCAGCTCAAATGCGAGATCATCCTGCTGACCCACAACGCGGGTCTGCACGCGGTCAATCTCGGCTGGCACCCCAAGGCCGAGGCGCTGCTGTGGCGCCCCGACATCCAGGAGGCCAAGCGCTCCGAGGGCGGGGGCGACAATCTGCGCTACCGCGCCGGCTGGAAGGGGCAATGGCTGACCCGCTTCCGCGCGTTGCTCGCCGAGAGGCTGCCGTATTGCACGGTACGCTACGCCTTCTGATTCACGGCAAAGGATCGAGCATGAGCGAGCATGAAGGCTACCTGCGCGAGGCGGTCGAGATCGCGCGGGCGAACGTGGCCGAGGGCGGGCGGCCCTACGGCGCCGTCATCGTGCGGGGCGGCGAGGTGGTGGCGCGCGCTGCCAACGGCATCCATGTCAGCCACGACCCCAGCGACCACGCCGAGATGGCGGCACTGCGCGCGGCGAGCCGCAAGCTCGGCACGCCGAAGCTCGACGGCTGCATCGTCTATGCCAGCGGCCAGCCCTGCCCGATGTGCCACGCGGCGATGCGGCTCGCCGGCGTCGAGCGCGGCTACTACGCCTTCACCGCCGTCGAGGCCGAGGCCGAGGGGCTGTTGAGCGCCGGCATCTACGCCGAACTGTGCCGCCCGGCCGAGGAACAGCCGATGCGGGTGAGCCACCTGCCCCTACCGAATGAGGCGAGCCCGCTGCGGGCCTGGGGCGAGCGGCAGCGGGGCGGCTGAGGGAAGCCTGGCGGGAAGGATCACGCCTTCCCGCCGCATGCTCAGTGCGTCCAGGGCGCGGTGCGGTTGAACTTGAAATTGTCCGAGTAGGACAGGCCCTTGCGCAGCACCGGGGGCTTGGCCTCCTCGACCCGGTAGGCGATGCCCTGCGACTGCGCGTAGGCCACCGCCTCCTCGGCGGTGTCGAATTCGAGCCGCACCTGCTGCAGCATGTCGGACGAGCCGGTCCAGCCCATCAGCGGGTCGGTCTCGCGCGGGGCGGTCTGGTCGAACTCCAAGAGCCATTGCTTGGTGCGCGCGAGCCCGGACTGCGACGGGTCCTTGGCGGGGCGGTAGATGCGGGCGCTCGACATCGGACGGTGTACGACTCCGGGAAGGGCATGGTCGGGGCGATAGGATTCGAACCTACGACCCTCTGCTCCCAAAGCAGATGCGCTACCAGACTGCGCTACACCCCGACACCCTGACGGGCCCGATGGAGATACGATCTTAGGCCCGTTCCAGCAAGCGGCGGTGGGACACCAACGGCATTGCCGATGCGTCGTCTTTAGACTACTCTGCGATATGCTGACGGTCCAACGCACTGCCCGCTTCCAAGCCTGGATCGACGGCCTGCGCGACATCCGGGCCGTCGCCCGCATCGCGAAGCGGATCGACCGGCTTGCGCTGGGACAATACGGCGACGTCAAGCCGGTGGGCGACGGCGTGAGCGAGATGCGGATTGATGTCGGCCCCGGCTACCGGGTCTACTTCACACAGTGGGGTCCGGAGATCGTGCTGCTGTTGTGCGGTGGGGACAAGGACTCGCAGGATCGCGACATCCGCACGGCCAAGACCATGGCGAAGGAGCTTTGACGATGCCGCTCGAAACGTTTCCCTACGACAGCGCCGAGCATCTGAAGACGCCCGAGCACATCGCGGCCTATCTCGATGCCGTGCTGGAGGACAACGATCCGGCGTTGCTCGCCCACGCCCTCGGCGTGGTGGCCCGCGCCCGCGGCATGGCGCAGATCGCGCAGGATGCCGGCCGCTCTCGGGAACAGCTCTACCGAACCCTCTCGGACAAGGGCAATCCGCAGCTCGACACGCTGATGAGTGTGTTGAAGGTGCTCGGCCTGAGGCTCAGCGTCCAACCCATTGAGGCGTGACGCCGGTCGCTCGCATGCCGACACGTCGCGGCGCCCGTCGAGCTTGACCGGAGGCACCGCGGTTCCCACCTCGCCGCCACCGAACCCCGCGCAGATGCGAGGCACATCCATGATCGACCTGCACTACTGGCCGACACCGAACGGCCACAAGGTGACGCTGTTTCTCGAAGAGACCGGCCTGCCCTACCGCATCCATCCGGTCGATATCGGCAAGGGCGCGCAGTTCGAGCCGGCCTTCCTGAAGATCGCGCCCAACAACCGCATGCCGGCCATCGTGGATCACGAGCCGGCGGATGGCGGCGCCCCGGTCTCGCTGTTCGAGTCGGGTGCGATCCTGCTCTATCTCGCGGAGAAGACCGGCCGCTTCCTGCCGGGCGATCTGCGCGGGCGGGCCGAGACGCTGCAATGGCTGTTCTGGCAGATGGGCGGCCTCGGGCCGATGCTCGGCCAGAACCACCACTTCTCGCAATACGCCCCGGAAAAGATCCCCTACGCGATCGAGCGCTACGTCAAGGAGACCAACCGGCTCTACGGCGTGCTCGACCGGCGGCTCGCCGACCGCGCGTACGTCGCGGGCGCCGACTACACCATCGCCGACATGGCGGCCTATCCCTGGATCGTGCCGTGGGAGAAGCAGGGCCAGAGCCTCGACGACCACCCGCACCTGAAGCGCTGGTTCGACGCCATCGCCGAGCGCCCGGCGACGAAGGCGGCCTACGCCCGGGCCAAGGAGGCCAATCCGAATTACGGTCAGCCGATGAGCGAGGACGCCAAGAAGGTGATGTTCGGCCAGGACGCCGCGAACACGAAGCGGTAGCCGCCGCGCGAGCCTGTGTCCTGCGCGCCACCATCGGGAAACGGTGCGCGGGGCACCCCGGCGACCGGGTTGTGTGCCCCGCCGCACGCTGCATAGTGATTGTGTTGAACGAACACCCTCCCGTCACGAAGGCCCCGCGGCTCACGGGGCTTACGGCGGCGTAGCCGACCGCCGTCATCCGAGTAGGCAGACGGGAAGGGGGTGAGCGATGTGCTGATGTTTCCGCTTCTGCGGATCACCGTCACGAAAAACCCGAGCGGTGAGTGGTCGATGACCATCACGCTCGGGCTGATGCTGTAGTTCAACAAGAGGGGCCGCAGGTAGCCGCCTGCGGCCCCTCACCACGAATATGGAGCGCCCATCGCGCGATTGCAATCAGCGCGCGTCGCCCGTCCTCATCGCCCGCTGCGCCGCGCCGCCACCGTGGCGAGCGCGGCGAAGTCCCGGTCGCCGTCGCCGTGGGCGATGGCGTCGAGGAGGTTGTCGCGCAGCACGCTGGCGAAGGGCATCGGCACGGACGCCGCCTCGCCGGCTTCGAGCGCGAGGCGCACGTCCTTGAGGCCCAGCCGCAGAGTGAAGCCCGGCGGCTCGTAGCGGTTCTCCATGATCATCGCGCCGTAGTTCTTGTAGACCGGCGCGGCGAACAGCGTGCCGGTGAGCATGGCCAGCACGTCGGCGCCGGGGATGCCGTGGCCCTCGGAAAAGGCAGCGACCTCGCCCATCGTCTCGATCGCCGAGACGATCATGAAGTTGCCCGCGAGCTTGACCGCGTTGGCCTTCTCCGGCTCCGTGCCGAAGCGCCAGGTCTTGCTGCCCATGGCGTCGAGCAGCGGCTGGACCCGGCCGATCGCCCCGTCGTCACCCGCGGCGATGATGTTGAGCGCGCCGCTGGCCGCCGCGTCCGGTCGACCGAAGACCGGGGCGGAGATGTAAGGAACGCCCGCCCGCTCGTGCACGGCGGCCAATTCCCTGGCGAGCGCCACCGAGACCGTGGACATGCCGACATGCACCGCCGGGCGCGACGGCCCGTCGAGCAGCCCGCCCTCGACGATCACGGCGCGCAGGGCCGCGTCGTCGGCAAGCATCGTGAAGGCGGCGTCACCCGAGAACGCCTCCGCGGCGCTGCCGACCGGCTCCGCCCCCTCGACGGCGCGTGCGGCCTCGGGCGAGCGGTTCCACACCCGGACCCGATGGCCCGCGGCGACGAGGCGAGCCGCCATCGCCCGGCCCATGCGGCCGAGCCCGATGAATCCGACGTCCATATCCGTCTCCCGATTCGGAGTGCCTCACGAAACGCCGGTCACGCCGCCGCGTTCGATCGGACGTTTCGTGAGCGGCACTCAGTTGCGGTCGAGGAAGTCGAGCATCAGCCCGTTGAACATGCTGGTCGCCTCCATGTGGACGAGGTGGCCGACATTGTTGATCACCTCGGCGCGGCCGTTCGGCATGCGCGCGGCGAGCGCGCGGGCGTGGCCGGTGTTGTCGCCCATGGTGGCCCGCAGCTCCGGCGGCGCGAAGGCCTTGCCCGGCGCGTTGCGGTCGTTGGCGCCCATCACGAACAGGGTCGGGGCTTTGACGAGCGGGATCTCGTGGACGACCGGTTGCCCCCAGATCGCTTGATACGATTGCACGAACGAGCGCAGCCAGCGCGGATACTCGCCCGAGCCCTTCACCCGCTCGCGGATCTGCACGAACGGCTCGATGGCGGAAGCCGGCAGCGACAGCGAGTAGCTCGTCATCAGCTGCTTGCGGTAGGCGTCCGCGGTCAGCTCGCCCTCACGCGTGAGTAGCAGGTCGTCGGTGACCGGCGGCACGGTGAAGCGGTAATCCTCCAGCCCGATCGGCGCCTCCAGCACCAGCGCGTTGACCCGCTGGGGGAAGTTGCGCGCGATCCGCACCGCCAGCATCCCGCCCATGGAATGGGCGACGATATCGAAGCGCTGCAGCCCCAGCGCGTCGGCCAGCGCCATCGTCTCGGCGGCCATCCGGTCGAACGTGAACGGCTTGACCGGCTTCGAGGACTTGCCGAATCCGAGCTGATCCGGGACGACGACCCGGTACCCGCCCTCCGCCAGCGCGCGGATCACCGGCTCCCAGTAGCTCGAAGGAAAGTTGCGCCCGTGCAGCAAGAGGACGGTGCGGCCGTTGCCGCCCTCGGTCGGGGCGACGTCCATGTAGGCGAGGCGCTGCGCCTCGTGATCGCGCGTCAGCGGCAGGAACTTCACCGGATAGGGATAGGTGAAGCCTTCCAGCCCGATGCCGAGCGGCGTCATCGTGCCCTCCTGGGCGGGGGCCGGCGCGGCGGTCAGGGCCAGCGCCAGCAGCGCCAGGATGGGGGCGGATCGCATGGGAACTCCTTGGTCGACCGTATAAGGATAGGACAGCGCGGCCGCCTGCGCGCCCCTGTAGCGCATTTCAGCGGAGCGCGACCGTAATGGCGCCGGTCGGGCCCGACGGGCTGCCGCCGCGGGAGCGGGCGCTGGCCTTCTCGGCGATGGCGCTCGCCATGGCGATGGCGGTGCTCGACGGGGCCATCGTCAACGTCGCGCTGCCCGTGGTCGCCCGCGACCTGAACGTCCCGGCTTCCGAGGCGATCTTCGTCGTCAACGCCTACCAGATCGCGGTGACGGCGGCCCTTCTGCCGCTGGCCACGCTCGGCGAGAGCCTGGGCTACCGCCGGGTCTATCTGTGGGGGTTGGCGGCCTTCACCGCGGCCTCGCTCGCCTGTGCGCTCGCGCCCGACCTGCCGAGCCTGATCGCGGCGCGGATCGTCCAGGGGCTCGGCGGGGCCGGGATCATGAGCGTCAACACCGCGCTCGTGCGCTTCATCTACCCCAACCGCCTGCTCGGGCGGGGCGTCGGCAACGTGGCGCTCGTCGTCGCGGTCTCCTCCGCCGCCGGGCCGACCCTGGCGGCGGCCGTGCTGACGGTCGCCGACTGGCCGTGGCTTTTTCTCGTCAACCTCCCGGTCGGGCTGGCGGCCCTCGCAGTCGGCGCCCGCACGTTGCCGGAGACGCCGCGCTCGGCCCGCGCGTTCGACTGGACCAGCGCCGCCCTCAACGCGCTCACGGTCGGCCTGCTGATCGTCGGGCTCGACGGGCTGGGCGATCCGAACCGGCGCCCCTACGCGCTCGCCGGGCTGGCGGCGGCGCTCGTCGTCGGCGCGGTGTTCGTGCGCAGCCAGCTCGGGCTCGCCCGGCCGCTGCTGCCGCTCGATCTCCTGCGGATTCCGGCCTTCGCCCTGTCGATGATCTCCTCCGTCTGCGCGTTCGCGGCGCAGATGGCCGCCTACGTCGCCCTGCCGTTCCACTTCCACGACGGGCTCGGCCTGTCGGTGGCCCAGACCGGCTTCCTGATGACGCCCTGGCCCCTCGCCATCGCGGTCGCGGCGCCGCTCTCCGGGCGGCTCGCCGACCGCTACCCGCCGGGGCTGCTCGGCGCGCTCGGCCTGCTGCTGCTGGCCTTCGGCATCACGGCGCTGGCGCTGCTGGGGCCCGAGGCCTCGACCCTCGACATCGTCTGGCGGCTCACGCTCGCCGGGCTCGGCTTCGGCCTGTTCCAGTCGCCCAACAACAAGATCATCATCACCAGCGCCCCGCGGGACCGCAGCGGCGGCGCCAGCGGCATGCAGTCGAGCGCCCGGCTCGTCGGGCAATCGCTCGGCGCGGCGCTCGTCGCCGTCGCCTTCGGCCTCAGCGCCGGAGGGCCCGCCGCCGCCTTCGCCCCGACGCTCTGGTGCGCCGTGGCGCTCGCGCTCGTCGGCGCGCTGGCGAGCGGCCTGCGCCGGACGAAGCCGTGAGCGGTTTCGCGCGTTGACCGCACGGGGCGCACACGACGGACGACACCCATGGACATCGACCTGAAGGGGCGCAGCGCCCTCGTGACCGGCTCGACCGGCGGCATCGGCTACGCCGTCGCCAAGGCGCTCGGGCAGCTCGGCGCCACGGTGGCGGTCAACGGGCGCACGGGCGAGCGGGTCAACGCCGCCATCGAGCGGCTGCGCGGCGAGGTGCCGGGCGGGGGCTTCATCGCGGGCATCGGCGATGTCGGCACCGAGGAAGGCGCGGCCGAACTGGTCGCGGCGCTGCCCAAGGTCGACATCCTGATCAACAACGCCGGCATCTTCGAGCCCAAGCCCTTCTTCGAGATTCCCGACGGGGAATGGCGCCGGTTCTTCGAGGTGAACGTGATGAGCGGCATTCGGCTGGCCCGCGCCTACGGGCCCGGCATGGTCGAGCGCGGCTGGGGCCGCATCGTCTTCCTTAGTAGCGAGTCCGGCATCAACATCCCCGTCGAGATGGTCCATTACGGCATGACCAAGACGGCCCAGCTCGCCGTCTCCCGCGGCCTCGCCGAGACGGTCGGCGGCAGCGGCGTCACCGTCAACAGCGTGCTGCCCGGCCCGACGCTCACCGAGGGCGTGGCGGACTTCCTGGAATCCATGGGCGGCGCCGGCGGCGACCTCGAAGAGAAGGGCCGCGCCTTCATCGCCGAGAACCGCCCGACCTCGCTGCTCAAGCGCCTCGCCCAGCCGGAGGAGGTGGCCAGCATGGTGGCCTATCTCTGCACCCCGGCGGCCAGCGCCACGACCGGGGCGGCCTTGCGGGTCGATGGCGGGGTGCTGCGCAGCATCGCGTGAGAAACAGCCATCCCACCCATACCCCTCATCCTGAGGTGCCGCGAAGCGGCCTCGAAGGAGGGCTCCAGTTCGCGCACGATCCCTGGAGCCCTCCTTCGAGGCTCCGCCTTCGGCTGCGCACCTCAGGATGAGGGGGATGGGTGGGAGGGGCCGGTGGAACGATCGTAGAGGCCTCCGCCTCACACCGTCATTGCGAGGCGGAGCCGAAGCAATGACGGCGAGGGTCCGCCGGACCGGGCGTGCCTTACGAAAAACAAAACCCGGTCCGCACGAGCGAACCGGGCTTGAAACCTCGGCGCGTCATGCACGCCGGAACCGTCTCGAAAAGAAGTCAGCCCTTCAGATGGGCGGCCAGGTGCTTGTTCATCTCGAACATCGAGCACTTGTCCTTGCCGAAAATCTTCTTGAGCTTGTCGTCGGCGAGAATCTCGCGCTTGTTCTCGGGGTTCTGGAGGTTGTGCTTCTTGATGTGTTCCCACACCTTGCTGACCACCTCGCCGCGGGGGAGCGGCTTGTCGCCGACGATGGCGGCGAGGTCGGCGGAGGGCTTCAGCGGCTGCTGCAGGGCGTTCGGCTTGGCGCCGGCTTCGGCCTTGGTGGCGGTGGCCTTCTTCGGGGCGGCCTTGGCGGCGGGCTTCTCGGCCTTGGCCTCGTCCTTCTTGGGGGCGGCCTTCTTCTCCGTCGTCTTCGTTGCCATGGTGTCCCTCCGTTCTGCGATCCGGCAGCAATTTCGAAACGAGCCCGGGGGTTCCGGGGCGCTAGGGAGCAACAACTAAGCGGTACCGCGCCCGTTCCAAGAGCTCGAGCGCGCCGTTCGCGTGTCCATCCACAGATCAGGAGCGGTTTTCGCCAGCTTGTGCAAGCCTTCGCGCCCCGAGGGCGTCGTTCGGGGGCCGGCATGCACAGGCGTTTGCCGTGGGGAACCGCTCACGCTGCACCGCATTCAACGCAGGATCCCGTGTCGAGGGAGCAAGCGAGGAGACCCGGATGCCGACGGACCTGCCCGCCGAGCGCAGCTTGCGCAAACCCGGAAGCCTGGAACTCGACCCCGCGGGCGGCGAGGGCGTCGCCATCGACGAGACGCCGCGCCTCATCGCCTCGGACAAGGTCGAGGGCACGCCGGTCTACGACGGCACCGGCCGCCATCTCGGCACCGTGCACAACTTCATGGTCGACAAGGTCTCGGGGCAGGTCGCCTACGCGGTCCTGTCCTTCGGCGGCTTTCTGGGGATCGGCGAGACCTACCATCCGCTGCCGTGGTCGGCGCTGACCTACTCGGTCGAACTCGGCGGCTACGTGGTCGATATCGACCCGGCCGATTTGGAGGGCGCGCCGAGCCAGGGGCCCGGCGAGGATCCGTTCTCCGATCCGAGCTTCGGCGGTCGGCTCGACGACCACTGGGGCGGTCGCAAGGCGCCGACCGCCTGAGCCAGCCTCAAGTGTCAGAACTTGCCGCCGAGGCCGACGCCGCCGGCCCCGACCGACGGGGACAAGCCGCCCGACGACGAGCGCCCGCCCTGGCCGGCGCCCTCGAGTTCGTCGCGGCTGATCCGGCGGGCGCCGGCATCGGCGGCGCGGGCCTCGCCGCGCACGTTCTTGGGAAGGTCGAGGCGCCGGGTCGGGGTCGAGGGCAGCGGCGCGCCGTCGTCATCGACCTGCGCGGTCCGGGCGGCGCGGCCCGGAAGGGTGCCGCGGGCCGAGGGCGGCGGGCCGATCTCGGTCTCGGGCATGACGCCCGCGCCGCCGCTGAAGAGCTGGCAGCCGCCGAGGCTCGCGGCCAGCAGCGCCGCGGCGGTGAGTTTCGGCAAGGAGTTTGCGAAGGCCGCGGTGCGGAACATCGGCGGAAGGGGCATCGGTGTCGTCCTCGTCGCGGCCGCGTCCAGCGGCGGCCCCGCTTCACTCGCGTCTTCTCCTGCACGGCTCTAAGGCAGGGTTGGGGCGAAAACCAGACGGCGGGCGGGAGGGGTGGAGCCGCGATCCACCGCCCATCCTGCGCCGGCTCTGCGGTTTGCGGTTCTTCACCCCGCCCCGGCGGGTCCATAACTTCGCCGCGGTTGCCGCGCATCGCTGCGACATCCGCGCGCTTCGCTCCGACCGGCCGCGGCCCGTCCACGGTACGACGATGACGATTCCAGGCGGCGAGAGGGTTTTTGGGGTGCGCAGACTGATCCGGACGATCGTGGCCTCGGCGATCGCCCTCCTGCCGACGGTGGCTCTGGCCGGAGACGCCAGCCCCAACGGCTCCGGTGAGGCGCCGCCCGCGGCCCCGGCCCCCGCCCCCGCGGCGCCGCCGCCGGTCCAGGGCGGCACGCCCGCGACCGTGCTCGACACCCAGGATTACGAGAGCCTGCTCGGAAAGAGCGTGCGCGCCATGAACGGCGACGACCTCGGCCGGATCATCGACGTGATCATCGACCGGGAGGGCCGCCCGCGGGCGGCGGTGATCGATTTCGGCGGCTTCCTCGGCGTCGGCTCGCGCAAGATCGCGGTGGACTGGCGCGTGCTGAAGTTCACCACCGAGGGCAAGGTCGGCCGCCTCGTGCTCCAGCTCAACCGCAATCAGGTCCGGGTCTCGCCCGAATACAAGGCCGGCGAGCCGATCGTGGTGCTGGGCGCCGCGAGCCCCGCCACCGCCGCCGCGCCGGAGGCCGATCCGGCCGGCACCACGCCTGCCGCGACCCCTGCTCCTGCGCCGGCTCCCACGCCCGCGGCGGCGCCCGCTCCGGCCCCGGAGAAGCCGGCCGAGACGGCCAGACCTGCCGAGCCGGCGAAGCCCGCTGAGCCTGCGAAGCCCGCTGAGCCTGCGAAGCCGCAGGACAACAAGACGCCGGACGGTAAATGACGGCGATCCCGGTGACGGAGAGGCGGGCGGTCCTGCCCCGCGAGCGCGACGTCCCCCGGCCCGATCCGCGGGACCGGGCCGGCTGGCGCCCCTCCCGCCGCCCGGGTCCCGGCACGGGCGGACCGACACCGGCCGCGCCGCCGCCCAGCGCCGCGCGCGGGCTCGACGCCTTCACCTTCTTCATCGCCAACCTTCAGACCGGCTTCGGCCCGTTCCTCGCGGTCTACTTCACCCAGCAGAAGTGGACGCAATCCGACATCGGCCTCGCGCTGACGGTGGGCAGCCTCGTCAGCCTGCTCGGGCAGATGCCCGGCGGCGCCTTCGTCGATGCCTCGCGCTCGAAGCGCTTCGCCGCCGGCTTCTCGGCCTTCTGGGTCGGGATGAGCGCGGTGATGCTCGCGGCCTTCCCGACCTACCTCATCGTCATGCTCGCCATGGCGATCCACTCGGCGGCGAGCTGCGTGCTGACGCCGGCCATCGCGGCGATCTCGATCGGCCTCGTCGGCCACGCCAACGCGGGCGCCCGGCTCGGCCGCAACGCCAGCTTCTCCGCCATCGGCAACGCGCTGGGCGCGGCCAGCATGGGCGCGGTCGGCTACTACCTATCGAACGACGCGGTGTTCTACCTCGCGGGCGCGCTCGTCATCCCGGCGCTGATCTCGCTGCGCTTCATCCCCTCGCGGCGCACCGAGGCGGCCCGTCCTGCGGCTGCCGGAGAGGCACCGACGCCGCCCTCGGCCGGGGGCATGGCCGCGCTCCTCAAGAACCGCGCGCTGCTGTGCTTCGCCGCCTGCATGGTGCTGTTCTTCCTCGCCAACGCCGCGATGCTGCCGCTGGTCGGCTCGGTGATGACGCTGCGCGCGAGCGAGACCGCGACCGCGCTGGTCGCGGCCTGCATCATGGTCCCGCAGGCGGTGCTCGCCGTCACCGCGCCCTTCGTCGGGCGCCTCGCGCAGAGCTGGGGCCGCAAGCCGCTGCTCGTCATCGGCTTCGCCGCGCTCCCCGTGCGCGGCCTGCTCTTCGCCTTCGTCAGCGACCCCTACTGGATGGTGGCGATCCAGGTGTTCGACGGCATCTCGGCGTCCGTGCTCGGCGTCATGGTTCCGCTGATCGTCTCCGACCTCACCCGCGGCACCGGCCGCTTCAACACCGCGCTCGGCGCGGTCGGCACCGGCATGGGCATCGGCGCCGCGCTCTCGACGGCGCTCGCGGGCTTCATGGCGGACAACCTCGGCAGCCAGAGCACGTTTTTGGGATTGGCCGTGATGGGCGCGGTCGGCCTCGTCCTCGTGCTGCTGATCATGCCGGAGACGCGGGGCAAAGGCTCCGAAGATCGCGCAAGCGCTTGATGAGTCCCGACCCGGCGCGCAGGAGCCTTGACCTGCGCCCCTCGACGCGCTTGGAGTGCATGCTGCGCCGCACGGTCGCTCAAGTCCCGTTCAGCTTGGCCGCGATAGTTCGCGGGAAAGCGGCCCGTGCTTGAAACATAAGGCGACGCTTCGCGTTGCGGTTAACGGGCCCAGCCTGCGCCTGCCGCGCTGACGGCATGCGCCTCGCCGCCCTGCGGGTCTGATCGAATCGGGATTGACGGTCGCGATGGAAGATCTCTGCCAATACGCCAACCGGCCCTTCGCCTTCGTCGGGCGCTATCTCAAGCGCCGCATCATCCCCCACCTCGTCATCCTGTTCGCGGTTCTCGGCGCCGTCACCTTCTCGGTCTCGACGGATTACGCGCTGAAAGGTGTGGTCGATGCGCTGGGCAAGGGGCCGAGCGCCGGTCAGGTCTGGACGGCGCTCGCGGTGCTGATCGCCTTCATCGCCGCCGACAACCTGCTCTGGCGCGTGGCCGCGCTCGTCGGCGCCTTCACCTTCGTCGGCGTGACGGGTGATATCCGCCGCGATATGTTCCGCCACATGACGGGCCACGCCCCGTCCTTCTTCGCCGACCGGCAGCCGGGCACCCTGGCGTCGCGCATCACGGCGACCTCGAACGCGATCTTCACCGTCGAGAATATGTTCACGTTCAACGTGATGCCGCCCTGCGTCGCGGCGGTGCTCTCGATCATCTACATCGGCACCGTGAACCTCACGATGGCGCTCGTGCTCGCCACCATCTTCACCGCGGTCGTGGTGCTGATGTTCAAGATGGCGTCCGCCGGCAAGCCGCTGCACCACGACTTCGCGGCGAAAGCCGCGAGCGTCGACGGCGAGATGGTCGATCTCGTCGGCAACATGCCGCTGGTGCGCGCCTTCTCGGCCTTCAACCGCGAGTTCGTCCGCTTCGACGGCACCATCGGCACCGAGATGCGGGCGCGCCGCTCCTCGCTGATCTACCTCGAGAAGCTGCGCATCACCCACGCCATCCTCACCGTCGTCTCGATCCTCGGCCTGCTCTACTGGTCGATCAAGATGTGGGAGGCGGGGCAGGCCACCACCGGTCAGGTCGTGCTGGTCTGCACGCTCGGCATCCGCATCCTCGCCGCCACCCGCGACCTCGCCGTGGCGCTGGTGGACGCGACCCAGCACACCGCCCGCCTATCAGAGGCGCTGCACACCCTGCTTCAGCCGCACGAGCTGGTGGACCACCCGGAGGCCGAGACGCTGATCGGCCAGACCGGCGCCGAGATGCATTTCGACCACGTCGCCTTCAGCTACCCGGACGGGCGCACCGTCTTCTCCGATTTCGACCTGCTGATCCCGCCCGGTCAGACGGTCGGGCTGGTGGGCAAGTCCGGCGGCGGCAAGTCGACCCTGTTCTCGCTGATCCAGCGCTTCTACGAGGTGCAGGGCGGGCGCATCCTCATCAACGGCCAGGACATCAACCGGGTTACGCAGGAGAGCCTGCGCGAGGCCATCACGGTGGTCCCGCAGGACGTCTCGATGTTCCACCGGAGCCTACGCGAGAACATCCGCTACGGCCGGCCCGACGCCAGCGACGAGGACGTGTGGAAGGCGGCCGAAGCCGCGCATTGCACCGACTTCATCCAGGCGCTGCCCGAGGGCTTCGACACCATCGTCGGCGACCGAGGCGTGAAGCTCTCGGGCGGCCAGCGCCAGCGCATCGCCATCGCCCGCGCGATCCTGAAGGACTCGCCGATCCTGCTCCTCGACGAGGCGACCTCGGCCCTCGACGCCGAGTCGGAAGAAGCGATCCGCGCCGCGCTCGCCAACCTGATGAAGGGCCGCACCGTCATCGCCATCGCCCACCGCCTCTCGACGCTGAAGGACTTCGACCGGATCGTGGTGCTGGAAGGCGGCAAGATCGTCCAGGACGGCTCGCCGGAAAAGCTCACCCATCTCGACGGCTTCTACCGCGAGCTGATGAAGAAGGAATCGATGTCGATGGCGCTCGCGGCGGCGTGAGCCGGAGCGTTCGACACGATCCTTCATCCCCCTCGTCCCACCCAACCCCCTCATCCTGAGGTTCTGCGCAGCAGCCTCGAAGGAGGGCTCCAGGGATCGCCGAGACTTCTGGAGCCCTCCTTCGAGGCCTCCGCTTCGCTCCGGCACCTCAGGATGAGGGGATTGGGTGGGAGTGGCCGCCACCCACCAAAGCCCGAGCGTCCGGTTGCGGGAGGCCGGCCCGCTTCATAGGTTAACCCGCTTCAGGCGGCCCCACCGGTCCGGTCCCGCCCTCCCCCATGGCAGGAGCGAGCCGCACCGTGCCCGACCAGCAATTCGCCAGCGACAACTATGCCGGGATCTGCCCCGAGGCGATGGCAGCGATGGTGGCCGCCAATGCCGGTCACGCCCCGGCCTACGGCGCCGACAGCTGGACCCAGGCCGCCGCGGACGGCTTCCGGCGGCTGTTCGAGACGGACTGCGAGGTGTTCTTCGTCTTCAACGGCACGGCGGCGAACTCGCTGGCTTTGGCCTCGCTCTGCCAGTCCTATCACAGCGTCGTCTGCGCCGACTCGGCGCACATCGAGACCGACGAGTGCGGCGCGCCGGAGTTCTTCTCCAACGGCTCGAAGCTCCTCACCGTGGCGAGCCCGAACGGCAAGCTGACGCCGGAGTCGCTGCGCGCGATGGCGGGCAAGCGCAGCGACATCCACTTCCCCAAGCCCAAGGCGGCGACGATCACGCAGGCCACCGAGACCGGCCGGGTCTACCGGCCGGACGAGATCGCCCACCTCGCCGAGACCTGCCGCGCGCTCGGCCTGCACCTGCACATGGACGGCGCGCGCTTTTCCAACGCCTGCGCCTCGCTCGACGCCGCCCCCGCCGAGTTGACGTGGAAGGCCGGCGTCGACGTGCTCTGCTTCGGTGGCACCAAGAACGGCATGGCCATCGGCGAGGCGGTGGTCTTCTTCGACACCGCCTTGGCGGAGGACTTCGACTACCGCTGCAAGCAGGCGGGCCAGCTCGCCTCCAAGATGCGCTACCTCTCGGCCCCCTGGGTGGGGATGCTGGAGGACGACGCGTGGCTGCGCCACGCCCGCCACGCCAATGCCTGCGCCCGCCGCCTCGCGGCTGCCATCGCCGACGTACCGGGCGTTTCCTTCGCCGCCCCGGTCGAGGCCAACGGCGTGTTCCTCGACCTGTCGACCGACGCGCAGGAGCGCCTGCGGGCGCGGGGCTGGCACTTCTACGGCTTCATCGGCGGCGCATCCCGCTTCATGTTCGCGTGGGACTCGCACATCGAGCGGGTCGATGCGCTGGCCCGCGACATCCGCGCCTGCGCGATGGCGGCGGCGGCGTAGGGGAATCTACTTGGCCTGGCCGGCGACGGTGGCGACGTAGAGCGCGACGGCCTCGACCTGTTCCGGGGTCAGATCCTCGAAGGCCGGCATCACGCCGATGCCGTTGGTGACCGCGGCGGCGACGCGGGAGGCGTCCGGCTTCAACGCGTCGAGGACGGGTCCGACCTCCCCCTTCGTGCCCGCATCCGCCAGCGTATGGCACGCGCCGCATTGCGGCTCGGCGATCTCCGTGAAGACGCGCTTGCCCAGTTCGAGCCGGGCCGGATCGGCCGAAGCCGCCCCGGCGACGAGGAGACCGCCCAGCAGGGCAAGAGCGGGGAAGAGGGACATCGAGGCGGCCCGCGGCATCAGCCGATCTCCACGGTGATCGCCGGCCCCCGCCAGCCGTTGTAGCTGTAGCCGCCGCCGTTCGGGGGCGTGCTGTCGGGCTGGATGTTGCCGGCCGCATCGGTCGCCCGGCTCGCCAGGACGTGCGTACCGGGGCCGAGATCGATCGGCAGGGCGAAGACGCGCCACGCATAGGGCCCCAGGTCCGGGCCGACGAAGGGCGCGCGCGTCCAGGTCTTGCCGCCATCGGCCGTCACCTCGACCTGCGCCACCGCGTGCAACCCGCCGAACGCGACCCCCGAGACGACGGTGCGGCCCGCGGACATCCCCGTCAGCGGCGCGTCGATCCACGATCGCACCGGCTGCTCCCAGACCGACGGCTGGCTCGGCGCGGCCTTCTCGCCGACGCCGTGCATGCGGTAGCTCGTGGCCTGGATCTTGGCGTCCGTCTCGGCCTCGGTGAGCGCCACCGTCTTCACGTACTTGATGTTGTTCACGCCGGAATAGCCCGGCACGATCATCCGGAGCGGCCCGCCATGGGCAAGCGGGATCGGGGCGCCGTTCACCCCCCAGGCCAGAATCACCGTGTCGAGGGCGGAGAGCGGCACCGAGCGCTCGACGACGATGTCCCTGGGCTTGAGCCCGGGGGGGAGACTCTCCCCGCCGGTGCCGGTGACGAACTTCACCCCCGCGGCCGGCCCGCCGAGGGACTCGACCACCGCCTTCAGCGGCACGCCGGTCCAGATCACGCAGCCCGCGGCCCCCACGGTCCAGGGCGTGCCGGAGATCTTCTGGCCGGGTTGCAGCATGTCCTGCATGTACCGGCGGCCGTTGCCCGAGCATTGCAGGACGGTGGCGACGCTGGCCAACCCGATCCGCTTCAGGTCGGCCACGGTCAGGGTCGCGGGCTTGGCGACGCCCGCGATCTCGACCTGCCACGCGTCCCGGTCGGCCACGATGGATTCGGGCGGCGGGGCGACGTTGTTGCGGATGAACAGGCGGTCGATGGGCGTGATCACCCCCTCGGCCAGCCCGCGCTTGGTTTCGAGCGTCTGGTTCGAGTGGACGGTGAACGCCTCGGCATCCTTCCAGGCGACGTAACCCGGCAGCTTCGATCCCGCCTTGGGCGGTTCCGCCCCGGCCTTGTTCGGCTCCGTCCCGGGCTGTCCCGTCTCGAAGGCGGAAGCCGTCGAGGTCAGACCGGCGGCGACCGCGGTCGCGCCGACGGCGAGGAGGTGACGGCGATGCAGAATCGTCGGCTCAGACACGCAGGACGTCCCCCCATTTCGGTATTCTTGAGAAGAATCTTCTGCCGAGCGGGCACCCCGTGGTCAAGCGTTCCAACGTCACGATGACTTTACGGCGAGGGAGGGCGCGTGCGGATCGCGGAGCGGCAAGGGTGTGCGACGCCACGGGTCATACCGGTCGACATCGCGTTCGTGACGACCCGGCTCGGCCTAGAGCATCGTCCTTTTCAGACAGCCGGAAACCACCTTTCGGGACGATGCTTCAGAACGACGGTGTCCGGTCTGCGAGTTCCGCCGGCTGCACGGCTCCGCTGCGAACGACCGTCCTGCGCTATGCGCTTGCCGGGTCCGACGCACCGCGCGCATTGCGCCGGATGACCTGCGGCGGCTGGCCGAACGCCCGGAGGAAGGCCCGGCGCATCCGGTTGCGGTCGGCGAAACCGGTCTGGTCGGCGACGGCGTCGATGGGATGGCGGCTGCGCTCCATCAACACGCGGGCCGCCTCGACGCGCAGGTTCTCGACCGCCTTGGCCGGCGATTGTCCGGTCTCGGCATGGAAGACGCGGCTGAACTGGCGCGGGCTGAGACGGGCGGCCTCCGCCAGTTCCTCGACCGAGAGCGGGCGGTGGAGGTTCTGCTTGGCGTAGGTCAGGGCGGCCTGGATGCGATCCGACTTCGCGTCGAGGTCGAGCAGCGTCGAGAACTGCGACTGTCCGCCCGCCCGGCGGTGATAGAGCACCAGTTTCTTGGCGACCGCCTTCGCCACCTCTTCGCCGAGATCGGCTTCGATCAGGGCGAGCGCGAGGTCGATGCCGGCGCTCATGCCCGCCGATGTCCAGATCGGCCCGTCGTTGACGTAGATCCGGTCCGCCTCCGCCGCGCAGTTCGGGAACCGGTCCTGCAACTCACGCGCATGCATCCAATGCGTCGTCACCCGCCGGCCGTCGAGCAGGCCGGCCTCGCCGAGGATGAAGGCTCCGGTGCAGATCGCGGCGACGCGCCGGGCTTCGGTGGCTGCATGCCTGACGAGGGCGACGAGACCCGGCGTCGTCGTCTGGACGAAGCTGCCACCGCCGACGACGAGCGTGTCGAAGGCCGTCTCGCCGAGCGCCTGCGTCTCCATCGTCATGCCGGCCGAGGTGCGGACCGGCCCGCCCCGTTCGGAGACGAAATGGATGTCGTAGGTCGCCTCGTCGGCCACCGCGTTGGCGATCTCGAAGGCCGAGACGGCCGCCAGCGCCATGACCGAGCAATCCGGATAGACGACGAAGCCGAGGCGCTGCATGACCGTTTCCCGATGTCTTAAATCGACGCAACTATGACATTTGCGTCGCATCCCGGCAACGGTAGCTTTTCTCCACCGAACGCCGCCGGCTTCCGGCGCTCAGCGAGGACAGCGACGATGACCACGCATTCCAGCAGCATCCCCGCCACCAAGGGCCTCGCCGTCGTGACCGGCGCATCCGCCGGCATCGGCGCGGTCTACGCCGACCGGCTCGCCAAGCGGGGATACGATCTCGTACTGGTCGCCCGCAGCGAGGAGCGCCTGCAGGCGCTCGCCGACCGTCTCACCCGCGAGACCGGGCGCCACGTCGAGCCGTTCGTGGCGGATCTCGGCCGAAAGGACGATCTCGCACGTCTGGAGGCACGCCTGCGCGAGGACGCGCGCATCACCCTGCTGGTCAACAACGCCGGCATCGGCTCCGTCGCCTCGATCCTAAAGGCCGACGTGGACGAAATGGACGCCATGATCGGGCTCAACATCACCGCGCTGACCCGCCTGACATACGCGGTCGCGCCGGCCTTCGCGGCGCGCGGGTCGGGGACCATCGTCAACATCGCGTCCGTCGTCGGCATCGCGGTCGAGATGCTCAACGGCGTCTACAGCGCCTCGAAGTCCTACGTCCTCAGCTTCGGCCACTCGCTCCAGAAGGACCTCGCGGACAAGGGCGTGCGGGTCCAGACCGTTCTGCCGGGCGCGACGGCCACCGAGTTCTGGGATGTCGCGGGCTACGCGGCGCAGAAGACGTCGGCGATCACCATGTCGGCGGCCGATCTGGTCGATGCCGCGCTCGCCGGCCTCGACCAGGGCGAGATGGTCACGATCCCGGGCCTGCAGGATGTCGGCGACTGGACGCGCTGGGAGGAGGACCGCCGCGCCATCTCCGCCAAGTTCAACAACGCCAAGCCCGCGCCGCGCTACGGCCTCGACACGGCAAGCGCGGCCTGAGCCTCAAGGAACGCCCATGCCGTATCTTCAGCTCGACGTCACCGGCACGTATTCCGTGGCCTCCAAGCAGCGCCTCGCCGCGCTGATGAGCCGGACCTACGCGGAGATGATGTCGGTCGATATCCGGCGGATCAGCGTCGCCATCCGCGAACTCGGCGCGGGCGGCGTCTGGCGGATACCGGAGACCGGCGGTGAGCCGGTTCCGGTCTCCGTGATGATGCTGGACATCCGCAGGGGGCGCTCCGCCGAGTTGCGGATGGCGGTCGCCAAGGCGCTCTGCGCCCATTGCGTCGCGGTGCTCGGCCTGTCCGAGGACCGCCTCAACGTGGAGTTCACGCAGCACACGGGCGACGAGATGTATCATCCGGCCCTCGGGGGATCAGTCCCGAATGGTCGCCGGATGAGCGGTGACCCGCGATACGGACGATCCTGAGGAACCGACCCTTCACCGCGGCGTCGAGGACACCCCCGAGGCGTCGATCGAACCCGGCAGCCACGCCACCGGCTCGCCCGCGGTCACGGATGCCATGCCGGTCACCCGCCCCTGATGCAGCTCGGCCAGTTCCACGGCCTGCCGGGTGTCGTCCTCGGTGAGGAAGAGACCGCGGGCCTTGGAGCCGAGGCCGAGGCGGGTCGAGCTGGTGAGCACGCTCTGGGCCGGGCTCGTCAGCAGGGCGAAGGCGACCGGGGCCATCCAGGCGGCAAGCCACGGGAATCCGGCCACCGCGACGAGGACGGTGAGCGCGAGCCCGGCGGCCACCGCGTCGCTCTGGAGGCGGCAGGCCTCGCCCCACGGCACGCTGCGGTCGTCGCGGGATTGCGCGTCCCAGCGCACCACCCGGCCGAACAGGGTCGAGACCACGGCGCCGGCGCTGAACAGCGCCATCACCGGCCACAGCAGCACCCAGATCGCCTGCTCGATCGCGGCGCTCACGAGTAGGGAGCCGGTGCCGCCGAAGGCCGCGCGGCGCTGAGGTGAGGTCAGCACGTAGCCGAGGCTGAGGAGCTTCGGCAGCGCCATCACGGCGACCACGAGGGCGGCGAGGCCGTAAGCCGCGGGGTTGCCGCCGTCGAAGCCGTAGCCGAGGAGGCCGAGTTCGCCCTGGCTCGCCGCCTGCCACGTGCCGAGGCCCAGGAAGGCGATCCAAAGCGGATAGACGCAGTAGCCGAGGATGCCGACGCCGAGATGCCAGCGGCTGGCGCCGCGCAGGCCCTTCATCGGCAGCACGCGGACATGCTGGAGGTTGCCCTGGCACCAGCGCCGCTCGCGCCCGAGCAGGTCGATGAGGTTGGTCGGCATCTCCTCCCAGGTGCCGCCCATCTCCGGCAACAGGCGCACCTCCCAGCCGGCGCGGCGCAGGAACGCGCCCTCGACGATGTCGTGGCAGAGGATCTCGCCGCCGAGCGGCGCCTTGCCCGAGAGCACCGGAAGCTCGGCGTTCTGCGAAAACGCCGCGATCCGCAGGATGGCGTTGTGGCCCCAATACGAGCCGTCCGGCCCCTGCCACGTCTCCAGGCAGCGCAAGCTCAGCGGCGCGTAGAGCCGCACGGCGAATTGCTGGATGCGGGCGAACAGGGTGTCGCGCCCGGCCGCATACGAGACCGTCTGGATCAGGCCGACGCGGGGGTTCTCCTCCATCAGGCGCGCCAGCTTGCGCATGGCCGCACCCGTCATCAGGCTGTCGGCGTCGAGCACGATCATGAAGTCGTATTCGCCGCCGTAGGTCTCACAGAACTCGGCGATGTTGCCGGCCTTGCGGCCGGTGTTCCTGGCCCGGCGGCGGTAGCGGATGCGCGGCATGCCGCGGCCCTCGCGCTCGGCCCAGGCGACCGCGCGGGCGAATTCGTGCTCCTCGATCGCCGAGATCGCGCCCTCGCGGGTGTCGGACAGGACGAAGATGTCGATGTCGGACCCGTCACCGCCCTCGCGCTGGAGCGAGCGGGCCATGACGCGGATGGCGGAGAACACCGCGATCGGGTCCTCGGCGTGGATCGCCACGACCGCCGCCGTGCGGCTCAGGCCCGTGGGGCGCGACGAGATCGTGGCGGCGCGCCGCTCCAGCGGCGAGAGCACGCGATCCCCTAGTCCCGTCGCGATCAGCCCGTAGAGGTACTGCCACGCCGTGAACGACTGCCACGCCATCAGCACGGCGAACAGGCCGAGCACGATGCGCCCGAGCCACGTCTCCGGGATGCCGTAGGCGGCGAGCGCCAGCGCGAGGATCGCTCCCGCGGTCGCGAGCGTTGGGACGACCAGCGCGAGGCGGCGCAGGCCGAACGAGGCCGGGCGAGGCGCCGGTCCCGTCCCGGCTGGCCGGGCCGGGGTAAGGCCCGTCTCGACGGGCGCATCGACCTGCGGCAAGTCTGGGCTGGACATGGTCGGCGTCGACACTCGCGGGAGGGATCAGCGGATGAAGGGACCGTCGGGGGAAGACGGGGATGCGCGCGCGGATGGCGATATCTCGCGGCGGCAGGTGGTGCGGCTCGGGCTCGCCGGGGCATCCGGCGTTATCGTTCCTAGCCTCTTCGACCTGAATGCCGCCAGAACGATGGCCCAGACCGCTTCCCCACCACAACCCGGAGCACCGTCGCAGGCGGAAGCCCGCCCCGTGACCCTCGACGACGTGGCGGCCCGCGCCGAATCGCTCGCCCGCTCGGCCTATCGCCCGCACGACGACGACCTGCCGGCCGAACTGAAGAGCCTGAGCTACGACGACACGCAAGGAATCCGCCCTCGCCCGGAGGCGACCGTGGCGCTCGGCCCCGGCTTCTCGCTGCAGCCGTTCCACCGCGGCGGGCTGCAGCCCCGGCGCGTCGACATCTTCTTCCAGCGGCCCGGACAGGCGCCCGAGCCGTTCGGCTACGACCCAAAACTGTTCGATCTCGGGCCGGCCTTGAAGGACCGCACCTACCCCGCCGCGCTCGGCTACGCGGGCTTCCGCATCGCCCACGCCTTCGACGCGGCGAAACCCGACGCCCAGGAAGAATTCCTGGTGTTTCTCGGCGCCTCCTACTTCCGGCTGCGCGGCAAGGGTCAGATCTACGGCCTCTCGGCGCGCGGCATCGCGGTCGATACCGGAGCGCCGACCGGCGAGGAATTTCCCGACTTCACCACCTTCTGGATCGGCCCGGTCGAGGGCGGCTCCATCACCGTGCTGGCGTTGCTGGAGGGCCCGAGCCTAACCGGCGCCTACCGCTTCCGCGTCACGCCGGGCGATCCCTCGACGCTTGCGGTCACCGCCGCGCTGTTCCCGCGGAAAAACATCGCCAATCTCGGGCTGGCGCCGCTCACCAGCATGTTCATCGACGGCGAGAACGGCCCCGGCGCGCGGGGCGCCCTCCCCTTCGACGATTTCCGCCCGCAGGTGCACGATTCGGACGGGCTGCTGGTGCAGACGCCCGGCGACCGGCTCTGGCGCCCGCTCACCAACGGCCGGTCCGCCCCGCAGACCTCGGCCTTCCGCGCCGCGCCGCTCGAAGGGTTCGGGCTGCTCCAGCGCGAGCGGCGCTTCGCCGCCTATCTCGACGTCCAGGCCCGCCACGAGGATCGGCCCGGCCTGTGGGTCCGGCCCGAATCGGGTTTCGGACCCGGCGCGGTGCGGCTGTTCGAGATCCCGTCGCGGGAGGAGGCGACCGACAACATCGTCGCGGCCTTCGTGCCCGAGGCTCGTGTCGAGGCCGGCCGGCGGATCGACCTCACCTACGCGCTCGTCACCGTCGGGGCGGAGCCCGTGGCGGCGATTTCACCGCCTTTGGCGCGGGTCGTTTCGAGTAGGGTCGGGTCAGCCGAACGGTTGCGCCCGACCAACCCGCCGAGCCCGAAGCGCCGCCTCTACGCCATCGACTTCGAGGGACCGGGCCTGCCCGACGACCCGAAGGCGCCCATCGACGTCGCCCTCTCGGCCAGCGCCGGCGCCTTCGTCGAGCCCTACGCCGAGCGCGTCCCCCAGACCGGCGGCTGGCGCCTCTACGCCGAGTTCCGCCCGCCCGAACCGATGCCCCCCGGCGACGTGGTGCTCCGCGCCCGCCTCAGCCACGCCGGCCAAGTGATTACGGAGACCTGGGACGGAGTGGCGTAACGCGTCACCCGCTCACCCGGCCCCTCCCACCCAACCCCCTCATCCTGAGGTGCTGGAGCGAAGCGGAAGCCTCGAAGGAGGGCTCCAGCGGATCGCGCGATTCCTGGAGCCCTCCTTCGAGGCCGCTTCGCGGCACCTCAGGATGAGGGGGTTGGGTGGGAGCGAAGGCGCTCAGCGGCCGCGCCCGGTCGGCGTCTCGGGGCGGCGCTGTTGCTCGATCCGTGCCACGCTCGGCGGCAGGCCGCGCTCGTCCCGGTCGGCGCCCGTCGGCGGCAGGGGCGCGGCGGCGTCGCGGCCGCGCTCGAACGCCCAGCCGGCGTTCACTCCGGCATAGAAGCCGGTGAAATCCTCGGCCGCGGCCGGGCCGGTGCCGAGCAGCAGGCCCAGACAGAACGCCGTCGTCCCACGCATCCGCTGCTCCTCCTCACCGGCATCCCGACAAACGAAAACGGCGGCCCTGAGGCCGCCGCTTCGTCAATCAGTTGAACCGTCGATCAGTAATCGACGCTGACGCTGGAGGCCTCGCGGCCCTTCTGGCCCTCGACCACGCCGAGGGTGACCTGCTGGCCTTCGGCCAGGGAGTCGAGGCCGGCGCGGGACAGGGCGGAGCGGTGCACGAACACGTCCTTGCCGCCGTCGTTGACGGAGACGAAGCCGAAGCCCTTGGCCGGGTCGTACCACTTCACGGTGCCGGTCATCTCGACCGACGGGCCGGAGGCGAAACGGCCACCGCCGCCGCCACGATCGCCGCCGCCGAAGCGGTCACGACCGCCACCGCCGAAACGGTCGCCGCCGCCGAAGCGGTCGCCACCACCGCCGAAGCGATCGCCACCACCGCCGAAGCGATCGCCGCCGCCGAAGCGCGGGCCCTCGCGCCGGGGCGGAGCCGCCTCGGCCGTCGACGTGTCGACGCTGTTGACCGCAGTGACCTGCGGACCCTTCTGGCCCTGGGCGGTCTGCACCGTGAGGCGCGTGCCGGGCAGGAGGTCGTCGTGGCCGGCGGCCTCCACCGCGCGGATGTGGAGGAAGGCATCGCCGGAGCCGTCGCCGAGCTCCACGAAGCCGAAGCCCTTCTCCTTGTTGAACCACTTCACAGTGGCGTCACGCTCCGGGCCCGTAGGCGCCGCAGCCGCGGGGCCGCCCCGCGACGGGCCGCGGTCGAAGCCACCGCCGCCGCCACCGTAGCCGCCGCCACCGCCACCGAAGCGGTTGCCGCCGCCACCGTACCCACCACTGCTCGGGGGCAGCTGGTCCGGCCACTGAGGCTCGGCACCGCCCTCGTCGAAGCCGCGCTTCTGCGGCCCCCGAAAATCACGACCACGTCCCATTGAAAGCTCGCAAAAACCGTCCGCCCGCCACGTCTCGAATACCGCGTGCGCGCTATCCCGAGACAGCCCACGCCTCGCACTATCATCCCCTCGGCAGCGGATACCGAGATCGATGCCTCAGGTCTGACGCAATCGGGGCCGAACCGCAAGGAACTTCTAACCCGCCCGTGCCTTGGCCCGCCGATTTTCGGTGTGAACTGCGTAGCGGCACGGTTTTTAGGCGTTTTCGCCGGCCTCCACGAGAATCGTTCCAAGTCCAGCGATGTTGCGCAAGTCTCCTTAGGGAAGCGCAAACCGGCCGCCGCTAGACTCGCGCCCCGAGACCGGCCGCATTCGCGCGCCGGCCCCGAGCCGCCGATGATCGCCACCCCGACCTTCCCGGACCTCTCGGCCCTCGTCGTGGACGAGAGCCTCTACATCCGCCGCATCGTGCGCGACATGCTGATGCGCGTCGGCATCAAGCGCGTGCTGGAGGCGCCCGACGGGGCCGAGGCGCTGGGCGTCCTGGCCGAGAGCAAGCCGGACCTCACCATCCTCGACTGGGATCTGGCGATTCTCTCCGGCGAGGAGTTCATCCGGCTGGCCCGCACGCCGACGACCTCGCCCTCGCCGACCGTGCCGATCATCCTGATGCTGGCCCAGCCGCGGCGCAACGTGGTGGACCGGGCGATCTCGCTCGGGGTCAACGAGATCATCGCAAAACCCTTCTCGCCCAAGACGTTATGGTCGCGCCTCGACGAGGTGATCAACCGGCCTCGCCCCTTCTCGCAGGTGAAGAGCCTGCTGCGCCCGCTGCCGCGCACGAACGGGATTTCGAAGGGGATGGGGCTGAACTGACGCCGCGCGTCTCCCACCCGTCCCCCTCATCCTGAGGTGCCGCGTGAGCGGCCTCGAAGGAGGGATCCAGAAGTCTCAGCGATCCCTGGAGCCCTCCTTCGAGGCTCCGCTTCGCGGAGCACCTCAGGATGAGGGGGACTGTTGGGATGAGCCGGTCGTGAAGTCCCTCAGTGCCGCCCCCTTTTCGGGGCGGGGCCGAGCCGGTCGGCAGGGGGCGTGCGGATGTCGAAGGCGGAGAGCTCGGCGATGCCGCCCTCGGCGTCGAGGCCGCGCTCGACCACGGCGATGTGGTGGCCGGCCGCCTCCGGCGTGATCGTGTAGAGGTAGTACGACGCGCGCCGGTTCAGGAGCAGCGAGCGGGCCGAGGCCGAGGGGGCGCCGACCACCGGCACCGGGCGCCCGTCCGGCCCCGGAATGCCCGCCACGCTGCCCACGTGATTGTGACCGTGCAGGATCAGGTCGGCCCCGGCCTGGCCGATCATCGCCGCGAAGGCGGCGGCGTCCTTCAGTTCGCGGCCCGCGGCCGCGCCGCCGGGATGGGGCGGGTGATGGATCATCACCACGCGGCAGGGCCGCTCCGGGTCGTCAGTGAGGTCGCGCAGCAGGCGCTCCGCCGCATCGATCTGCGCAGGCCCGAGCCGCCCCGTCGCAGCGAAGGGCTTGGTCGGGATCGCCGAGGACAGGCCGACCAGCGCCAATGGCCCGCGGCGCCGAAGATAGGGAAACAGGCCGCAGCGGCCGTCGTCGGCCGCGGTCCAGCCGCCGCAGGTGCCGAGCAGGCCCTCCAGCGAGCCGCGGACATAGGCGTCGTGGTTGCCCGGCACGAAGCTCACCCGGTCGGCCGGGCCTAAGGCTTCCAAGAAGATGCGGGCGGTGTCCCACTCGTCGGGCAGGCCGAGATTGCACAGGTCGCCGGTGCAGGCGACGTGGTCGCTGCCCTGCGCCCGCAGGTCGGCGACGAGGGCGCCGAGCAGGTCCATGTCGTGATGGCGTCCCCGCCCGCGGTGCCAGTTCACGTAGCCGGTCGCGCGCTTGCTCAGGAGCTGGCGCAGCCGGAGCCGCGGCAGCGGCCCGACATGGGGATCGGTGAGATGGGCGAGCCTGAACATTGCGGGGCTCCGCATCGGGGTATCGCGCGTGCGCGTCAACACCTGCGCGGCATGAGAACGCCCGAACTCCGCCGCATTGCGGCACGACTCGGCGGGTCGTGCGTCCGGCCGCGTTGCCACCCGGCGCGGGCCGGGGCTAGACACCCGGCCCGGGCGGCGCCCGATTCGATCATTCGAGGCAAGAGGCGGAGCGGTCCGAGCCCATGGGCCTGATCAAGACCATCGGCCGCAAGCCCGCGGTCCAGCGGGTGCTGAGCCGGATCGCCTACGGCTATCTCCGGCTGGTGAAGCGCACGAACCGCTTCACCCTGGAGCCGGGGAACGTCTACGAGCGCCTCGACGCCCACGGCCCGTTCATCGCCGCGATGTGGCACGGCCAGCACCTGATGATCTCGTTCATGAGCCGCCCGCAGGACCGGGTCGCCACGATCATCTCGCGCTCCCCCGACGGCAACATCAACACCATGGCGCTGGAGCGGATGGGGGTGCGGGTGATGCGGGCGTCGGGCGCCCGCGGCCGCACGGTGCGCGACGCCCGCGCCAAGGGCGGCGCCGAGGGGCTGCGCGCCATGGTGAAGGCGCTCAAAGGCGGCGAGACCGTCGCCTTCTCGGCCGACGTGCCGAAGGTCTCGCGGGTGTGCGATGCCGGCATCATCATGCTGGCGCGGTTTTCCGGCTGCCCCATCGTCCCCGTCGCCGTGGTGACGGGCCGCCACATCCGCTTCAACTCCTGGGACCGGGCCTGCCTCGGCCTGCCCTTCGGCCGCGGCGCCATGGTGTTCGGCGAATCGATCTTCGTCCCCCGCGAGATCGAGCCGGAGGCGGTCGATGGCTACCGCGCCCGCGTCCAGGCCGAGCTGAACCGCGTCCACGACCGCGCCTACGCCCTCGTCGGCCGGCCCGACCGCGTGGTCGGCTCCGCTGTGGAGCAGGCCGCGTGAGGGTGCCGCCGCTTCCCGCCGCGCTCCGGGTCTACCGCTACGGGCTCTATCTCGGCGAGCCCGCGGTGGCCGGCCTGCTGGCGTGGCGCTCCCGCCGCGGCAAGGAGGACCCGGCCCGCCTGCCCGAGCGGCGCGGCTGCCCCGGCCGTGCCCGGCCGGTCGGGCATCTGGTGTGGATGCACGGGGCCAGCATCGGCGAGGCGCTGTCGCTGGTCGGCCTCATCGAGGGCATGATCGCCCGCGGCTGCTCGGTGCTCGTCACCACCGGCACCCGCAGCGCCGCCGACCTCTTGAGCCAGCGCCTGCCCGCGGGCGCGGTGCATCAATACATGCCCCTCGACGCGCCGCGCTGGGTCGAGCGCTTCCTCGCCCATTGGCAGCCCGACCTCGCGGTGGTGGCCGAATCCGAGATCTGGCCCAACACCGTCGTCGCCCTGCACGAGCGCGGCATCCCACTGGTGCTCGTCAACGGGCGGATGTCGCAGCGCTCCTACCAGGGCTGGGCCCGCTCGCCGCGCACCGCCCGCGCGCTTCTCTCGCGCATCGCCGTGTGCCTGTGCCAGACCCGGGCCGATGCCGAGCGCTACGCCCGCCTCGGCGCCCCGCGCATCAGCGTGGTCGGCAACCTCAAATACGATTCCGCGATTCCCCCGGCGGATGCGCAGCAGCTCGCATATCTGCGCGACATGGTCGGGGATCGCCCGATCTGGGTCGCGGCGAGCACGCATCCCGGCGAGGACGCCGTGGTCGCCCGCGTCCACGCCCGACTCAAGGATCGCTTCCCGCGCCTCCTCACCATCGCGGTGCCGCGCCATCCCCGCCGCGGCGAGGAGGTGGCGCAGGTGGCGGCGGAAGCGGGCCTGCGCACCAGCCGGCGCTCGAAGAACGGGCGCCCCGGGGCGAACGTCGACTTCTACGTCGCCGATACGCTCGGCGAACTCGGCCTGTTCTACCGGCTCTGCCCGCTGGTGTTCCTCGGCGGCTCGCTGGTGGAGCATGGCGGCCAGAACCCGATCGAGCCGGTTCGCCTCGGCAGCGCCGTGCTGCACGGGCCCCACATCTTCAACTTTTCGGAATCCTACGGCGCGCTGGACGAGGCGGGCGGTGCGCGCCTCGTCTCCGACGAGGAGGATTTGGCCGCCGCCGTCGCCGACCTCGTGGCCGGTCCCGGCCGCACCGCCGAGATGGCGCGGCGGGGGCAGACGGCGCTCGCCGCCTTCGAGGGCGCGGTCGGGCGTACGCTCGCGGTGCTCGACCCCTACGTCGCGCAGATGAAGCTCGCCGCCCGCGAACGGGCCTGATGCGCCCGCCGGATTTCTGGCACCGTTCGCCCGCGCATCCGCTCGCCCGGCTGCTGGCACCGGCCGGCGCGCTCTACGGCGCGCTGACCGCCCGGCGGATGGACCGGCCCGGCGAGGCGGCCCCCTGCCCGGTCCTGTGCGTCGGCAACTTCACCCTCGGCGGCGCCGGCAAGACGCCGACCGCCCTGGCGCTGGCCAGGATGCTGCGGGACGATCTCGGGCGCCGCCCGGCCTTCCTCAGCCGCGGCTATGGCGGGCGACTCGCCGGGCCGGTGGCGGTCGATCCCGCCTCGCACTCCGCGGCGGAGGTCGGCGACGAGCCGCTGCTGCTCGCGCAGGCCGCGACGACGGTGGTGGCCCGCGACCGGCCGGCGGGGGCACGGCTCTGCGCCGACCTCGGCGCGGACGTGATCGTGATGGATGACGGGCTTCAGAACCCGAGCCTGCGAAAAGACCTCTCGCTCGCCGTGGTCGATGCAGGCGCAGGGATCGGCAACGGTCTGCCCTTCCCGGCCGGCCCGTTGCGGGCACCGCTGGCGCGGCAATGGCGGCACTTGGGCGGGCTGGTGCTGATCGGCGACGGCGCGCCGGGCGAGGCGCTGGCACGGGAGGCGGCGGCACGGGGTCTGCCGGTGCATCGCGCCCAGCTGGTGCCGGAGGCGCCGGAGGGCTGGAAGGACCGGCCGGTCGTCGCCTTCGCCGGCATCGGCCGGCCGCAGAAATTCTTCGACACGCTGGCCGGGCTCGGCGCGCGGATCGTCGCCGCGAAAGGTTTTTCGGATCACCATCCCTACCGGGCCGGCGATCTCGACGCCTTGCGGGTGCTGGCGCAGCGCGAGGGCGCGCACCTCGTCACCACCGAGAAGGACGCCGTGCGACTCCCCGCGGGCGAGCGCGTGGACGTGCTGCGGGTCGCCCTCGCCTTCGACGATCCCGCGCGCCTGCGGCATCGATTGGCGGCGCTTACGGCGCCCGGCCGATCTCCTTGAGCCGCTGCATCGCGGCTTCCGGCGTCGCGTAGGCCTCCTGGCGATCGACGTTCCAGTAGCGCAGCGCGTCGAGGTGGATCGCCTCACCGGTCACGGCGCAGCGCACGAAGGTGCCGGGCTTGAGCACCCGCATGGTGCCGTCGCCGAACTCGACCTTGGCCTCGCCGTTGTTCGAACCCCGATCGTAGCGCCCGAGCATGTCCCCGGCTCCCTGCCGTCCCCGCAAGGGTTCGGCATAGAAGGCGTCCCTCCCGCTGTCGAGACTGGGGCACCGATCCTTCGTAAAGACAACTCCCGTCATTCCGGGGCCGCGTAGCGGAACCCGGACCCGAAGGGGCGCGCCGGAGGCGTGCAATCCACGACTGGCCGCAACGAGGCAGCTTGAACCGGGCATCCCGCATCACGGGTGGATTCCGGGTTCGCCTGCGGCGACCCGGAATGACGGGAGTGGTGAATGGGGGGCGATGTCAGGTCGGCCGAAGTCCGGAGCGATCCATGCCGACGGACCGCCCCTCGACACGAGCCCCGGCCTCGGGCCAAACGGTGTCATGACCGCACCCGCCGCCCCCGCCAAAAATCCCGATCTCGACGCCCTGTTCGCGGCGGCCTCCGCCGTGCGCGCGCGGGCGCATGCGCCCTATTCGGGGTTCTCGGTCGGGGCGGCGCTCGCCGACGAGGCGGGGCGCGTGCATGCCGGCTGCAACGTCGAGAACGCGGCTTATCCGGTCGGCACCTGCGCCGAGGCCGGGGCCATCGCCGCGATGATCGCGGGCGGCGGGCGGCGCATCCGGGCGATCCTGATCCTGGCCGATAGCCCCGCCCCGGTCACGCCCTGCGGCGCCTGCCGCCAGCGCATCCGCGAATTCGCCGGGCCGGACACCCCGATCCTCGCCGCCGGCCCCGAGGGCATCCGTGCCCGCTTCACCCTGGAGGCGCTGCTGCCGGCTTCCTTCGGCCCCGAGCATCTGCCGGAGCACACGTTCGATGCCGAGTGAGGACGCTGGCGTCGCCACCTTGCGCGAAAAGGGCTTTGCCGGCCCCGTCGCCCTGGCGATCGTGACCGGGACCGGGCTCGGCGCCCTGGTCGAGGCGGTGGAAGGGCGCATTAGCCTCGACTACCAAAGGATTCCAGGCTTCCCGGCGCCGGGCGTGTCCGGCCATGGCGGGCGGCTGCATCGCGGCACGCTCGGGGGGCGGCCGGTGCTGGTGCTGGAGGGCCGGGCGCATGCCTACGAGCGCGGCGATCCCGCCGCCATGCGGGTGCCGCTCGCCACCGTCGCGGCGCTCGGGGCGAAGCGGGTTCTTCTCACCAACGCTTCCGGCTCGCTGATGCCGAAGGCCGGCCCCGGCAGCCTCGTGGTGCTCACCGACCACATCAATCTCTCGGGCCTCAACCCGCTCATCGGCGAGGCGAGCGACGCCCGGTTCGTGCCGATGACCAACGCCTACGCCCCCCGTCTGCGCGCCGCGCTCCGTGCCGCGGCCGAGTCGGAGGGGATCATCCTGCACGAGGGCGTCTACGCGTGGTTCTCCGGCCCGAGCTTCGAGACGCCGGCGGAGGTGCGCATGGCGGGGCGTCTCGGGGCCGACCTCGTCGGCATGTCCACCGTGCCGGAGACGATCCTGGCCCGCTTCCTCGGCCTCGATGTCGCCGCCGTCTCGGCGGTGACGAATTTTGCCGCCGGCATCGCGGGGGGCGATCCGCACCACGCCGAGACCAAGGCGGTGGCGGCCCGCGCCGGAGCCGACCTCGCCCGCCTCGCCGCCGCCTTCGCGGCGCGCCTTCCCGAATCGTGAGCTTTTTTGCGATGACAGCCGCCGATCCCCTGCCCCAGGACGTGGCCGCCCGCGCCATCGCGCTCCTTGACCTCACCGACCTCAGCGAGGGCTCCACGGAAGAGGCGGTTCGCGGGCTCTGCGAGCGCGCGCAACGCCACGCCGTGGCGGCGGTCTGCGTCTGGCCGCGCTTCGTCGCGGGGGCCGCGCAGGCACTGGCCGGCAGCGGCGTGCGGATCGCGACCGTGGTCAACTTTCCCGATGGCGGCGAGGACGTGGCCGGCACCGTGGCCGAGACTCGCGCAACGATTGAGGACGGCGCCGACGAGATCGACCTCGTGCTGCCCTACCGCGCGCTGCTGCGGGGCGATTCAGAGACCGCCCGCGCTATGGTCGCGGCCGTGCGCGAGGCCTGCGGCGCGAAGGGGCTCAAGGTGATCCTGGAGACCGGCATGCTGCCCGACACCGAGACGGTCACGCAAGCGAGCCGGCTGGCGCTGGAGGCAGGCGCCGACTTCCTCAAGACCTCGACCGGCAAGACTCCCGTTTCCGCGACGCCGGAGGCCGCCGAAGCCATGCTTCTCGCGATCCGTGAAAACGGCGGTCGGGTCGGCCTGAAGGTGTCCGGCGGCCTGCGCCGGGTCGAGGATGCCGCGCGCTATCTCGCGCTCGCCGACCGCATCATGGGGCCGGACTGGGTGAGCCCGGACACGTTTCGCATCGGCGCCAGTTCGCTCCTCGACGACCTGATCCGCGCCGTGGAGACCGGAGCATGAGGCTCCCCCAAGAAATCATCCGCGACAAGCGCGACGGGCGGGCGCTGTCGGAGGCCGACATCGCCGGCTTCATCGCCGGGCTGACCGCGGAGCGCGTCACCGAGGGGCAGGCGGCGGCCTTCGCCATGGCAGTGTTCTTCCGCGGGCTGAGCCTGGACGAACGGGTCGCGCTCACCCGCGCCATGCGGGATTCCGGCACGGTGTTGGACTGGGACCTGCCCGGCCCGGTCCTCGACAAGCACTCCACCGGCGGCGTCGGCGACACGGTGAGCCTCGCGCTCGGCCCCCTGGTCGCGGCCTGCGGCGGCTACGTGCCGATGATCTCGGGCCGCGGCCTCGGCCATACCGGAGGCACGCTGGACAAGCTCGCCAGCATCCCCGGCTACGACGTGACGCCGGGGCTCGACCGGTTCCGCGCGGTGGTGCGGGAGACCGGCTGCGCCATCATCGGCCAGACGGCGGACCTCGCGCCCGCCGACCGGCGCCTCTACGCCATCCGCGACGTGACCGGCACGGTCGAGTCGCTGGACCTGATCACCGCCTCGATCCTCTCCAAGAAGCTGGCGGCGGGCCTCGGCGGCCTCGTCATGGACGTGAAGGCCGGCTCCGGCGCCTTCATGGCGCGGGACGAGGAGGCACGGGCGCTGGCGACAAGCATCGTCACGGTCGCGAACGCCGCCGGCCTGCCGACTCGCGCGCTGCTGACCGACATGGACGCGCCGCTGGCCTCCGCCGCCGGCAACGCCGTCGAGGTGGCCTACGCCGTCGATTACCTCACCGGCCGCGCCCGCGAGCCGCGCTTCCACGCGGTGACGATGGCGCTCTGCGCCGAGATGCTGATGCTCGGGGGTCTCGCCGCCGACCGCGCGGAGGCGGAAGCGCGGTTGCAGGTGGCGCTCGACACGGGCGCCGCGGCCGAGGTTTTCGGCCGGATGGTGAGCGCGCTCGGCGGCCCGTCGGATTTACTGGAAACGTCGGAGCGGCATCTGCCGGCGGCGCCGGTGGTGCGGCCGGTGGCGGCGGAGCGCGCCGGCACGGTCGAGGCGGTGGACACCCGCACTGTCGGCCTCGCGGTGATCGGGCTCGGCGGCGGGCGCACCCGGCCGCAGGACGACATCGACCCGCGCGTCGGGTTTTCCGGCTTGGCCCGGCCCGGCGACCGGCTCGGGAGCGGCGATCCCCTCGGCACCGTCCACGCCGCGGATGAGGCCGCGGCGGAGCGGGCGGCGGTGGCCTTACAGACGGCCTACCGGATCGGCGAGACGGCGCCGGTGGCGCGGGCGGCGATCATCGAGCGCGTGGGCTGATCGCGGCCCCGGCCTGTCCCACCCCACCCCCTCATCCTGAGGTGCTGAGCGTCAGCTCAGCCTCGAAGGAGGGCTCCGGAAGTCGCGCGATCCCTGGAGGGCTCCTTCGAGGCTTCGCTTCGCTCGCACCTCAGGATGAGGGGGTGGGGTGGGACGAGGCGAGGGCAAAAAAAGGGACCGCGCGCCGGTCTCCCTGCGCGCGGTCCCTCGAACCCGTCGGCTCAGTAGAAGTGGTGCCGGCGGTGGCCCCAGCCGTGGTGGTGGCCCCAATGGCGGTGGCGATGGTGGCCCCAGTGGTGGCGGCGGTGATGGCCCCAGCCGTGGTGATGATGGTGGTGATGGCGGCGCCAGCCGTGGTGATGGCCCCAGTGATGGCGGCGGTGGCCCCAGCCGCCGTGACCGTGCCACTGCACGGTCTCGACCGCGGTGTCGGCGGCGAGCGCGGCGCCGGGCGGGGCCGCGAGCGGGGCGGCTTGCGCGGCTTGCGCGCCGATCAGCCCGCCGGCGAGCACGGCGAGAGCGGCGAGCGTGCGGCGGAAGCGCTTCGTCGAAGGGGTATCCGACATCGGTGAACTCCTTGTCGTCCGGCCGCCCGGTGGCGGCCTCGGATCGAGACTCTGGGAGTTCGGCCATGAACGGAGCCTGAGACGGATTCCGACAAACGGAAACAATTCCGAGCCGGATGAAGACCCCGCCGGAAGCGTGTCAGGCGGTCGGTTTGGCCGGCCGGCGATAGACCCACACGCGGGCCGGCGGCAAGTTGAGCCACACCCGGTTGGAGCGGCTGGCGGTGTAGCTGCCGGCCTCGCAGCGGGCCGGGATCGGCGGCACCACCGCGTAGGTGAACTGCACGAAGGGCGCGCCCGGCTGCATCACGTCGTGGGCGTCCTGCAGCAGTTCCATCCGCTTCTCCAGCGGCTTGGTGAACAGCGGCAGCGAGGAGATCGTGGCGGCGCAAGGCTCGGTGAGGAGGCTGCCGAGCGTCTCGCGGATGCTGTAGGCGTCGCCGCGGATCACCGTGGTGCGGGGGAAGCGGCGGCGCAGCAGCGCGCAGAAATCCGGATTGTACTCGACGAGGATCAGCCGCTCCTGATCGAAGCCGCGCCGGATCAGCGCCTCGGTGACCGGGCCGGTGCCGGGACCGAGTTCGATCACCGGGCCCGGTACCGACGGGTCGGCATAGGAGGCCATTGTGCGGGCGAGCATCTTGCCCGAGGGGGTGACGGCGCCGGTGACGAGGGGGCGCTCGAACCACGAGCGCAGGAAGCGGGCCTCGTCCTCCAGCGGGTCGCGCCCCTCCCGGAGGCGGGTCGCGGCGACGGCTCGGGCGCTGGAACGGCGAAGCGGCGGCACGACCGATGATCCTCGGATCAGGAGTGGAAGGACGGGGTGAAACCGCTCGCGGACCGCGTGCGGTGGCGAGAACCCGGCGAAGAACCCGACGACATGCCGAGCGCGACGCGCAAGCGCGCCGGGTCGGAGCACGACCCGGCGGGGAGCGTTCTAGACGATGAAAACCCGCACCCCGTCAAGGCCGGCCTTCCTGTAGGGCGGAGACGCCCCGCGTGGCCGCCGAGGGCGGCAGCCGGGTGCATAACCGGGTTGCATGCGCGTTTGATCCCGGCCGATCGACTCACGGGCGCCCGGCGCCGCTCACGAAGAAGTCACGGACCTTCGAGAAGAAGCCCGCGCTCTCCGGGTGGTTCTCGTCGGAGGCCGACTGGTCGAACTCCTGCAGCAGCTCGCGCTGGCGCTTGGTCAGGTTCTGCGGCGTCTCGACCGAGACCTGGATGTAGAGGTCGCCGACCTCGCGCGAGCGCAACACCGGCATGCCCTTGCCCTTGATGCGGAACTGCTTGGCGGTCTGGGTGCCGGCCGGGATGCGCACCTGCGTCTGCGAACCGTCGATCACCGGCACGGTGATCTCGCCCGAGAGCGCGGCGGTCACCATCGAGATCGGCACGCGGCAGAACAGGTCGGCGCCGTCGCGCTGGAAGAAGGTGTGCGGCTTGATCGATAGGAAGACGTAGAGGTCGCCCGCCGGCCCGCCGCGCAGGCCGCTCTCGCCCTCGCCCGCGAGGCGGATGCGCAGGCCGTCATCGACGCCCGCCGGCACGTTGATCGACAGCGTGCGCTCGCGGTTGACCCGGCCGGCGCCGGAGCAGGCGGTGCAGGGATCGTCCACGACCTCGCCGCGGCCGTGGCAGTTCGGGCAGGTGCGCTCGATGGCGAAGAAGCCTTGCGCCGCCCGCACCCGGCCGTAGCCGCCGCAGGTCGGGCAGGCCCGCGGCTTCGAGCCGGCCTTGGCGCCGGTGCCCGAGCAGACCTCGCAGGCAATGGAGGTGGGGATGCGGATCGTCTCGGTCTTGCCGGAAAACGCCTCTTCCAGGCTGATCTCAAGGTTGTAGCGCAGGTCCGCGCCGCGCTCGCGCCCCGGCTGGCCGCGCCCGCGCTGGCCACCGCCGCCCGGCTGGCCGCGCCCGTCGCCGAAGAAATTCTCAAAAATATCCGACATGAAGTCGCCGAACTCGTTGCCGAATCCGGGTCCGCCCCCGCCGCCGCCCTGGCTGAAGGCCGCATGGCCGAAGCGGTCGTAGGCCGCGCGCTTCTGGCCGTCGGAGAGGCACTGATAGGCCTCGTTGACTTCCTTGAACTTGATCTCGGCTTCCTTGTCGCCGGGATTGCGGTCCGGGTGATGGACCATGGCGAGCTTGCGGAAGGCGACCTTGAGTTCGCTCTCCGTGGCGGTCTTGGCGACGCCCAAAACCTCGTAGTAATCCCGCTTGGACATTCCCAGCCTTCAAACCTCGTCCGCGCCCGACCAGGCGCAGCGGCCGATTCGCGATTCCGCTCGGACGAATCGTCTCTAGCGCATCATTCGGGTGTTCGTATCCGGGAAGATGCGCGGGTCCGGCTCGCGCGCGATCTTTTCCCGTGAACCGCCGCAGCGTTGCCCTCCCCCTCCGCGGGGGAGGGTGGCCCCCGAAGGGGGTCGGGAGAGGGGAGCGACGGTTCCGCTCGGCCGCCGACGAAGGCGAACTCTCCGGGACCGTCGCTCCCCTCTCCCGCCTCGCATCCGCGAGGCACCCTCCCCCACCTCAAGTCGGGCTTGCCCGACTTGAGCACTTGGGATGCGGATATCGGGCAAGCCCGATATCCGTGGGGGAGGGTCGTTCTCGCGTCGCGCCTACGATCTTAGGCGCGCTTCTTCTGGTCCTTGTCGTCGACCTCCTGGAAGTCGGCGTCGATAACGTCGTCCTTCTTCTCGGCCGACGCCGAGGCCCCCTCACCCGGCGCACCCTCGTTCTGCGAGGCGGCGTACATCGCTTCGCCCAGCTTCATCGAGGCCTGCATCAGGTCGTTGGTCTTGGCCTTGATGCCCTCAGTATCCTCGCCCTCCAGCGCGGTGCGGAGCGCGGCGATGGCGGACTCGATGGCGCCCTTGTCGGCGGCCGAGACCTTGTCGCCGTATTCCGCAACCGACTTCTCGGTGGCGTGGATCAGGCTCTCGCCCTGGTTCTTCACCTCGACGAGTTCGCGGCGCTTCTTGTCGGCTTCGGCGTTGGCCTCGGCGTCCTTGACCATCTTCTCGATGTCCGCGTCCGAGAGGCCGCCGGAGGCCTGGATGCGGATCTGGTGCTCCTTGTTGGTCGCCTTGTCCTTGGCCGTGACGTTCACGATGCCGTTGGCGTCGATGTCGAAGGTCACCTCGATCTGCGGCATGCCGCGCGGGGCCGGCGGGATGCCCATCAGGTCGAACTGGCCGAGCAGCTTGTTGTCGGCCGCCATCTCGCGCTCACCCTGGAAGACCCGGATGGTGACCGCGTTCTGGTTGTCTTCCGCCGTCGAGAAGACCTGGGACTTCTTGGTCGGGATCGTGGTGTTGCGGTCGATCAGGCGGGTGAACACGCCGCCGAGCGTCTCGATACCGAGCGAGAGCGGGGTGACGTCCAGCAGCAGCACGTCCTTCACGTCGCCCTGAAGCACGCCGGCCTGGACCGCGGCGCCGATGGCGACGACCTCGTCCGGGTTGACGCCCTTGTGGGGCTCCTTGCCGAAGAACGCCTTCACGACCTCCTGCACCTTGGGCATGCGGGTCTGGCCGCCGACGAGCACGACCTCGTCGATCTCGGACGCGGACACGCCCGCATCCTTGAGCGCCTTGCGGCACGGCTCGATCGTGCGCTGGACGAGGTCGTCGACCAGCGACTCGAACTTCGCCCGGCTGAGCTTGAGCGCGAGGTGCTTCGGGCCCGAGGCATCGGCGGTGATGTAGGGCAGGTTGATCTCGGTCTGGGTGGCCGAGGACAGCTCGATCTTGGCCTTCTCGGCGGCCTCCTTGAGGCGCTGGAGGGCGAGCTTGTCCTTGGTCAGGTCGATGCCCTGCTCCTTCTTGAACTCGGCGGTCAGGTACTCGACCACGCGGTTGTCGAAGTCCTCGCCGCCGAGGAAGGTGTCGCCGTTGGTGGACTTCACCTCGAACACGCCGTCGCCGATCTCGAGGATCGATACGTCGAAGGTGCCGCCGCCAAGGTCGTAGACCGCGATGGTGCCGGCCTTCTTCTTGTCGAGGCCGTAGGCGAGCGCGGCCGCCGTCGGCTCGTTGATGATGCGCAGCACTTCGAGGCCGGCGATCTTGCCCGCGTCCTTGGTGGCCTGACGCTGGGCGTCGTTGAAGTAGGCCGGGACCGTGATGACGGCCTGCGTCACCGGCTGACCGAGATGCGACTCGGCGGTCTCCTTCATCTTCTGCAGGGTGAAGGCGGAGATCTGCGAGGGCGAGTACTTCTTGCCGTCGGCCTCGACCCAGGCGTCACCGTTGTCGCCCTTGGCGATCTTGTAGGGGACGAGCCCCTTGTCCTTCTGCGTCAGCGGATCGTCGTAGGTGCGGCCGATCAGGCGCTTGATCGCGAAGAACGTGCGTTCCGGATTGGTCACGGCCTGCCGCTTGGCCGGCTGGCCGACGAGGCGCTCCCCGTCGTCGGTGAAGGCGACGATGGACGGGGTGGTGCGGGCGCCCTCCGCATTCTCGATGACCCTCGGCTGCGTGCCTTCCATGACGGCCACGCAGGAATTGGTGGTTCCGAGGTCGATACCGATCACTTTACCCATGGTGGGATCCCTCTGTTCGCTGTTTCAAGCAGACCGCCGAGCCCCGAAGCAGCTCGACCCATGGCGGTACAAAACTTCCAGGCTTGAGAACGGGATGGATCCGAAGCGCGGCTCCCGGGGCAGGGTGCGCTCTCAAGGCCTCGTCCCGTGTCTCGGCGCATATAAGAAGACGGCTACGTCGCCGCAAGAACGAGCGGAGACGCGCGAACCCCATCCCACAATCCCGTGTTCCGTGCGGGTTTTTCGGGAGCCGACGCGTGGAAGGCGACCCTTCCCCGTTGCCAGGCTGCCACGCCCGCGCCACGGGTGGCGTGCTAGAGAGCGTGAAGATTCCCTCAACGACCGGCCCCGAGCCAGGATCGCGACTGCCTGATGCGACTGTCCGTTTCGTCAAGTCCCACCCGCCGCCCGCGCATGGCTCTGGTCGCGGCCGTGGCCGCCGTCGCGATGTTCAACCCTGCTGGCGCCAACGCCCAAAACTTTTTCGAGGAGCTGTTCGGGATCGGCCGGGCGGCCAAGCCCCCGGCTCCGCCGCGCAACGTGCCGGCCCCGCCGCCGGCGGCCGTGCCGGGCGAGCCCGGTGCACCCGTCGCGCCGGCGCTTCCCGGCGAGGGTGCCGAGACGCGGCCCAGTGCGCCGCCCGTGCCGCGCCAGCCGGTGGTGCTCAAGGTGCCGGCGGAGGACAACGTCGTCGGCCAGGATCTGATGCTCAACGGCCTCAACGGTGCGCTCAAGATCGAGAAGGCGGGCGCGGGCTACACCGCCCTGATGACGCTGCCGGGCACCAAGGTCTCGCAGCCGACCGAGGCCTGCGCGGTCAAGCTCAACGCCGGCAAGCCGGTGGCGCTGACGGCGGAGGGCCGCTCGCAGGGCGTGTCGCGCTTCTCGGCGAACGCGCCCGAATGCCCGCTCAAGCTCGAAATCCTCGACGGCAGCGTGCTGGCGACGCCGCTCGGCGACAAGGTCTGCACCTTCACGGCGCAGGATTGCGCCACCACGCCGACCGGCCTGTGGGGGCCGGGCGCCGCCGCGCTGATCCCGCAGGCGGGCGAACTCGACACCGCCCGCGGCGTCGCCGACAAGGCCGTGCGCGACAACTTCAAGCTGATGACCCAGCGCGCCCGCGGCCAGGACGTCCGGCCGATCGTGCAGGAGCAGGCGGCCTTCTCCTCCGACCGCGAGCAGGCCTGCCGCACCTATGCCCGCGAGGGCGCGCACGGCTATTGCCACGTGCGCTACACCGAGGCGCGGGCGATCGCGCTCGCCGCCCGGCTCGGCGCCAACACCGCGAGCCCGACGGCGTCGAACACGCCCCCGCCCCGCGCGCGCAAGCCCAAACCCGCCGTCGATGGGGTGAACCCGGACGCGGCCGGCGGCGGCGATCCGTTCGGCGAGCAATAGAGTGCATTCCGACGAAGTGGACACCGGTTCGTCGCAAGAATGCGCGGCAAAACAGAAACTTAGAGACGCCGACCTGATGCAATCAGGTCGGCGTCTCTAAGGCCGCGTCACCGCGGGCCGGAACTCCGCTTTCGCCCATCCTGTTGCGCCGAGGCCACCGGAGCCTCGCGAGCGCGCCATGACCGACCAGAAGATCGAAGCCTACACCGACCCGGCCGGCGGCTGGGGCTCGGCCCGCTCGCTCGTGGACATCCTGACGCGCGAGGAAATCCCGGTCACCGGCGCGGCGATGCTGCTCAAGCAGAACAAGCCCGGCGGCTTCATGTGCGTGTCCTGCGCGTGGTCGAAGCCGGCCAAGCCCGCGGCGTTCGAGTATTGCGAGAACGGCGCCAAGGCGACCGCCTGGGAGCAGACCCGCAAGCGCATCGGCCCCGACTTCTTCGAGCGCCACACCGTCACCGAACTGCTGACGTGGTCGGACTACGCGCTGGAGGAGAAGGGCCGGATCACCCACCCCTTGCGCTACGACCGCCAACGCGACCGCTACGTCCCGGTCGCCTGGGAGGAGGCGTTCGCCGAGATCGGCCGCGAGCTGAAGGGGTTCGATCCGAAATTGGTGGTGTTCTACGCCTCGGGCCGAGCCTCGCTGGAGACGAGCTATATGTACGCGCTGTTCGCGCGGCTCTACGGCACCAACAACCTGCCCGACTCCTCCAATATGTGCCACGAATCGACCTCCAAGGCGCTGCCGCAATCGATCGGCGTGCCGGTCGGGACGACGGTGCTGGAGGATTTCGAGGCGACCGACCTGATCCTGTTCTTCGGCCAGAACGTCGGCTCGAACGCGCCGCGGATGCTGCATCCGCTGCAGGAGGCCCGCCGCCGGGGCGTGCCGATCATCACCTTCAATCCCCTGCGCGAGCGCGGCCTGGAGCGCTTCACCAACCCGCAATCGCCCGTCGAGATGCTGACCAAATCCTCGACGCAGATCTCGACGCAGTACCATCAGGTGAAGGCGGGCGGCGACATCGCGGCGATCGCGGGCATCTGCAAGGCGCTGTTTTCCGCCGACCGCGCGGCGCAAGCGGAAGGCCGCCCGCGCGTGCTCGACGTCGCCTTCATCGCCGAGCACACCCACGGCTTCGAAAAGTTCGAGAAATTCTGCGATCGCCTCGATTGGACGTCCCTCGAGACGAAATCCGGCCTCAAGCGCGAGGCGATGGAGGCGGCGGCCGCCGTCTACGCGCGGGCGCAGGCCGTGATCGGCATCTACGGCATGGGCCTGACCCAGCACCGCCGCGGCACCGAGACGGTGCAGATGCTGGTCAACCTGCTGCTGCTGCGCGGCCATATCGGCCGGCCCGGCGCCGGCATCTGCCCGGTGCGGGGGCACTCGAACGTCCAGGGGCAGCGCACCGTCGGCATCGCCGACGATCCCGAACTCGTGCCGCTCGACAAGCTGAAGGAACTCTACGGCTTCGAGCCGCCGCGGGAAAAAGGCCTCAACACCGTCGAGGCCTGCGAGGCGATCGTGGACGGCAAGGTGAAGGCCTTCATCGGCCTCGGCGGCAATTTCGTCCGCGCGGTGCCCGACACCCGGCGGATGGAGGAGGCGTGGCGCGGCCAGCGGCTGACCGTGCAGGTCTCGACCAAGCTCAACCGCTCCCACCTCGTCAACGGCGAAATCGCCTACATCCTGCCCTGCCTCGGGCGGATCGAGGTGGACGAGCAGAGGAGCGGCCCGCAGGCGGTGTCGATAGAGGATTCGACCTCCTGCTTCCACGGCTCCAAGGGCGTGGCCACCCCGATCAGCGACCACGTCCGGTCCGAGCCCTGGATCGTGGCCGAACTCGCCAAGGCGACGCTGCCGCCCGGCGGCGCGGTCGATTGGGATGCCTGGGTCGGAGATTACGCCAAGGTACGCGACGCCATCGAAGCGACCTACCCCGAAAAATTCAAGGATTTCAACGCGCGCCTGTTCGAACCCGGCGGCCAGCACAAGCCGGTCGCGGCGCGCGAGCGCAAGTGGGACACCGACACCGGCAAGGCCAACTTCGTTGTGCCGCCGGACGGGCTGGAGGAGGACCCCGACATGCCGGCCCGCGGGCACGACGTGCTCGACCTCATCACGCTGCGCTCGAACGACCAGTTCAACACCACGGTCTACGGCTACCACGACCGCTTCCGCGGGGTGAAAGGCACCCGCGACATCCTGTTCATGAACGAGAACGACATCGCCCGCCTCGGGCTGACCGACGGCGAGACGGTGGACGTGGCCACCGACGCCTCCGACGGCTTCGCCCGCGAGGTCCGCGGCCTGCGCATCGTCCGCTACGACATCCCCGAGGGCAATTGCGGCGGCTACTACCCGGAGCTGAACGTGCTGATCCCGCTCTGGCACCACGACGTGCAGGCGAAGGTGCCGGCCGCGAAGGCGATTCCGGTGCGGATCAGCAAGTCAGTCATGCAGGGCGCGACTGAGGGGGCCTGACGGGGTCGGATCGGACTCGACGCCGGCCCGCGCCGGTCCATATTCCGCCACATGGATGGACCGGACGGAGCCCATGCGCGGCGGCAGGCGATCATCGACCGCCTGCTCAGCGACGCCTTGCGCCCGGCGGGCGGGGTCGTGCTGCCGAGTCACGACGCCTTGCCGGCCGACATCCGCATGACCGTGGATCGGCTGCTCGCCAAGGCGGATGCGGAGCGGCGCCGCTCGCTCACCTACGACGATCTCGAAGAGGCGCTGCCGCCCCGCGACGTGACCGCGGACGATCTCGAAGCGATCTTCTGGGTGCTGGCCGAGTACGGCATCGAGCTGGACGAGGGCGATTGAGGCTCGGAGGCCGGATGGTCGCGACGCTTCCCCACCGAACCCGTCATTGCGAGGCGGAGCCGAAGCAATCCAGCGCTCCGCACTCACGGATGAGGTCGCTCACGTCGCCGCCTCATCGTCTCGGTCGCGCCCATTCCGAAAAAACGCGCGCCCTGGATTGCTTCGACTTCGCCTCGCAATGACGGCGCGGGTCTGACGGGGCCGGCGCGCCCTCTCAGCCCTCCGCCCCCTGCAACAGCCGCGCGGCGGCCGCACGGGCTTCGTCCGTGATGGTGGCGCCGGCGAGCATGCGGGCGATCTCCTCCCGGCGGGCCTCCGCGGCGAGGCCGACGACGCGGGTGGTGACGCGGTCCTCGGCCTTGCCCTTCGCCTTGGCTCCCCCCTTCACACTATCCTTGGCGATGCGGAAATGCGTGCCGGCCCGCGCCGCCACCTGGGGAGCGTGGGTCACCGCCACCACTTGGACCTGCGCGGCGAGCCGCCCGAGGCGGGCGCCGATGGCGTCGGCGACGGCGCCGCCGAGGCCGGTGTCGATCTCGTCGAAGATCAGCGTCGGGGCCGAGCCCTTGCCGGCCAGCACCACCTTCAGCGCCAGCATGAAGCGCGAGAGTTCGCCGCCGGAGGCGACCTTCATCATCGGGCCGGCGCGGGTGCCCGGATTGGTCTGCGCCCAGAACTCGACCCGCTCGGTGCCGGCGGCGTCGCGCGAGGCCTCGTCCACGCTGATCTGGGTGATGAAGCGGGCGCCCTCCAGCTTCAACGGCGGCAGCTCGGCCTGGACCGCGGCGTCGAGCGCCTTGGCGGCGCGGCGGCGCCCGTCGCCGAGCTTTTTTGCGGCTGCCGCGTAGGCGGCTTCCGCGGCGTTCTGCTCGGCTTCGAGCCCCGAAAGCGCCTTCTCGCCCGCGTCGAGCGCGGCCACGTCGGCGTCGTAGCGGCTGCGCAGGTCGGCGAGGTCGTCGGCCGGCACCGCGTATTTTCGCGAGGCGGCGCGCAGCGCGAACAGGCGCTCCTCGACGCGCTCCAGCTCGCGCGGATCGAACTCGGCGGCGAGCACCGCCGCGTCGAGCGCCGTGCGGGCCTCGTCCAGCGCGGTCAGCGCCGCGTCGAGGGCCGCGATACTCGGCTCGACCAGGCTCGGCACGGTGGCGGCGCGGCGCTCCAGCTTGCGCACGGCGGAGGAAAGATGCGGCACCATCGAGCCCGAGCCGCCGACGAGGTCGAGCGCCTCGTTCAGCTCGCGGGCGACCTTCTCGCCCTGCTGCATGAGAGTGCGGCGCTCGGCCAGACTCGCCTCCTCGCCCGCCTGCGGATCGAGGGCGCCGAGTTCCTCGACCGCGTGGCGCAGGAAGTCGGCCTCCTTCCGCGCGGCCTCGACGCGGGCGCGCTGCTCGGTGAGCGCCGTGCGGGCGGCGCGCACGCGCTTGGCCGCCGCCGCGACCGAAGCGAGCGGGCCTTGCAGGCCGCCGAAGGCGTCGAGGATGGCGCGGTGCGTGGTGGGGTCGGCCAGCGCCCGGTCGTCGTGCTGGCCGTGAATCTCCACGAGCGCGGTGCCGATCGCCCGCATGGTCTGCACGCCGACCGGCTGGTCGTTGACGAAGGCGCGTGTGCGCCCGTCGGCGAACTGGGTGCGGCGCAGGATCAGGTCGCCGTCGGTGTCGATCTCGGCCGCCGCCGCGAGGGTGCGGGCGGGGTGGTCCAGGGCCACGTCGAACACGGCCGTGACGCCCCCCTGCGCCTCGCCGTGGCGCACGAGCCCGCCGTCGCCGCGCCCGCCGAGCGCCAGGGCGAAGGCGTCGAGCAGGATCGACTTGCCCGCGCCGGTCTCGCCGGTCAGCACGGTGAGCCCCCCGGAGAAGGCGAGGTCGAGCTTGTCGATCAGAACGATGTCGCGGATCGCGAGCTGGACGAGCATGAAGCGGCGCCAGAGCCCCTATTGAAGTGCGCGTGGGTTTAGCCGTAAGCCGAGGCGACTTCATCCGGAAAGTGTCACGGGGTCGATGACGACGCTCGGTCGCGCCTCAGAGCGTGTCGCTCATCGCGTGAGACGTGACGGGGAGCAGGTGCATGCGGATCGTCGCGGTCAGTCGGGTGCTCGATGAGGTCGACATCATCGAGGCCTTCATCCGGCATGCCGCGGCCTTCGTCGATCACCACGTCGTCCTCGACAACGGAAGCCGCGACGGGACCGTCGAGATCCTCCGGCGTCTCGCCGAGGAGGGTCTGTCGCTGACGGTCTACCGATCGCCGTCGATCTGCTTCTCCGAGCGCGACATGAACAACTGGCTCTACAACGAGGCGGTCGACCGGCACGACGCGGATTGGGTCGCCTGCCTCGACAGCGACGAGTTCTACGACGATCGGCAGCTACCGGGGGGCTTGAGGGCCTATCTCGGCGAGCTGGAGAATTCCGGCGGGAACGTCGCCGCGGTCCGGATGCCCTGGGCGCATTACAATTACAGGAGCCAGGACGACGCGACCGACACTCTCGTGCCGCGCCGCATCACGCATCGCACCGAGGTGATGCCGGGCGGCAAGGTGATCGCGAGCTGGCGGCTCGGGAAGGAGAAGGGTCTCGTGCTGGAGGGGCAGCACGACGTGTTCCTGCCCGAGGGCAGCCGCGGCACGATCGTGACCGAGCCGCGGCTCTGGATCGCCCATTTCTCGGTGAGGAGTACGGCTCAGTACGTCACGAAGAACGTGCGCGGATGGGCCAAGGTGCTGACGGCCGGCCGGGAATGCCTCGAGCGGCGTCATTCGGCCCATTATTGCGAGCCGTTCGAGCTTCTCAGGGACCGTCCCGGGAAAGTGCTCCGGTCGAGACGGCTCATCGAGCGGGAAAACGAGGAGCGCTGCGTCATCCACGATCCGATCGACTATCGCGGCGGCCCCCTCCGCTACACGCCCCCGTACGACCCCGAGATGCAGTCGGTGCGCGCGCTCATCGGCTTCCTGTCCGATGTCTGCACCCGCTACGGCGAGCTGACCGATGCCCTGCCCGCGGCGAGGGCCCATTCCGAGCAGATCGAGCGGCGGATCGACCGGCTCATCTGAGGTGCTTACCCCGAGCCGGAGCATCGGCGCGCGAGGACGGAAACGAAGACGGCGCCCCGGATTCGAAATCCGGGACGCCGCCTGAAGGCTTCGTCCGTCTCCCGCGCGCGATGCGGGGAGGCCTTACTGCGCCGAGGCGGTCTTCTGCCCGGTCATGGTGCGGAAGGCGCGGCTCAGCCAGGAGCCCTTCTCCTCGCGCGGCTCCAGGCCGCCGGTCTGCAGGAGCGCGTAGGCGTCCTTGTACCAGGGGCTGTCGGGGAAGTTGTGACCGAGCACGGCCGCGGCGTTCTGCGCCTCCGCGGTGATGCCGAGCGCCATGTAGGCCTCGACCAGACGCTCCAGCGCCTCCTCGGTGTGGCGGGTGGTCTGGTACTTCGAGATCACGTCGCGGAAGCGGTTGATCGCCGCCGGGAACGAGCGCTTCTCGAGGTAGAACCGGCCGATCTCCATCTCCTTCGCCGCGAGCTGGTCGCGGGTGATCTGGATCTTGGCCTTGGCGTCGGTGGCGTATTCCGAGGTCGGGTACTTCTGGACGAGTTCGGTCAGGGCCACGAGGGCGCGCTCGGAGCGCTCCTGATCGCGGGTCGCGTCCGGGATCTGCTTATACTGCGACATCGCCATCAGGTACTGGGCGTAGGCCGCGTCCTTGCTGGCGGGATGGCGCTGGAGGTAGCGCTTCGAGGCGGTGATCGCGTCGTCGTACTTCGCGCCCTCGTAGTTCGAGTAGGCGGTCATCAGCAGCGCTTTGCGCGACCAGTCGGAGTAGGAATACTGCTTGTCGAGCTGGTCGAACGTCTTCGACGCGCCGTCGTAGTCGCGGTCCTCCATCTTGGCGAGACCGTCGCTGTAGAGCTTGTCGGCCGGGGTGTCGGCGACCACCTCGGGCTTGTACTTCTCGGCGAACAGGTTCGTCGGATCGAGGGCGTCGCAGCCGCCGAGGCCGGCGCCGAGGCTGAGGAGCACGGCCGCCATCGCGCCACGGGTCGGGAAGGTCAGAGGCATCGCGGTCAAATCCCTGTCAGGCACGGGCCACCGTTGGGAGCGGCACGCGTCCTACGCGCAGGCTCTAGCGTTGAGGTCCGATTCTGGCGCGAAAGCGGCAGGTTCCCACGAGACGTTAAGGAATCCCGTGCGGAGCGCCGGAGCGGCGGACCTGTGTCTTGAGAGTTACAGTTCGGCGGCGAAGGCGGCCAGCCCGAGGGCGGTGCCGTACTCGGCCCGCGCGGGCTCGCGGCGGGTGCCCTGGCCCTCGACGATGGCGTAGTTCGCGCGGTCGGCGAACAGGGCCGCGAGGATGCCGACATTCATCCGGTGGCCGCCGCAATAGGAGCGGTAGGCGCCCTGGATCGGTAGGCCGGCGAGCGCGAGGTCGCCGACGGCGTCGAGGAACTTGTGGCGGACGAATTCGTCCGGGTAGCGCAGGCCCTCGGGATTGACCACCGCGGTCTCGCCGACGGCGACCGTATTGTCGAGGGAGGCGCCGAGCGCGAAGCCGGCCTTCCAGTAGCGCTCGACGTCCTTCATCATACCGAAGGTACGGGCGCCCGCGATCTCCTTGCGGTAGGCGGCGGGCGTCAGGTCCATCGTCTTGCGCGAGCGGCCGATGACCGGGGATTCGAAGTCGATCTCCACGTCGAGGCGGAAGCCCCGGTCGAGCGGGCGGAGTTCGGCGAAGGCGCGGCCCTGCTCGATCCGGACCGGCTGGAGCACCTTGATCCAGCGGCGCGGGGCACCGCAGGTGGTGACGCCGACGCCGTCGATGGCCTGGACGAAGAGGCGGGCGCTGCCGTCGAGGATCGGCATCTCGGGGCCGTCGATCTCGACCAGAGCGTTGTCGATGCCGAGCCCGTAGAGGGCGGACATCAGGTGCTCGATGGTGGCGACGGCGCCGGTCTCGTTGTCACCGATGACGGTGCAGAGTTCGGTGGCGGAGACGCAGGCGTAGTGGGCCTTGATGAGCCGGTCGTTGCCGGTGGGCGTGCCCGTGCGGAGGAAAGCGATACCGTGGTTGGCGGGGGCGGGATGGAGGGTGATCTCCGCCGGGTTCCCGGAGTGGACGCCGATGCCGGTGAGGGTCACGGACGCCTTGATGGTTGTTTGTTGGTTCGTCCGCATACCTTAGCCCTCGGCCAGGATCCTTCGCGCGACCCCTTGTGGAGGCACGATGCGTGAAGTCCGTCCGCTGCTTGAAGCCCCTGCGAGCGCTTCGGCTGTGACCGCCGTTCGCGCCTTTCGTCGTTCCGGAGGTGTGTATAGCTGCGGCGCACACCTCGGCCAAATCACGGATTCTTACGATCTGTTACAGCCACGGTTTCGCCACGATCCTTGAAAAGCCTTTTATACGCAGTGCGTTAACAACGCATGAAACCCGGAACCTTACGGTTCCGGGTCTGTGGCCGAAATAACCCACTGACGGATGACGCGCGGCGTCAGCCCATCAGGGCGAGGCGTTTCAGTTCGCCTGACGGCGCAGGAAGGCCGGGATTTCGAGCTGGTCGTCTTCCATCATTCGCGGCGGCAGGGCGCGACCCTGCGGGTCGAGGTTGCCGGCGGCCGGGCGATATTGCGGCGCCTGGGGGGCCGGCGCGCGAACCGCGTGCTCGACGCGAGGCGCCGGGATCGACGGGGCCGGGGCGGCGGCGCGGGGGGCCGGCGCGGGAGCGGCCTCGGCCTCCTCGCGGCGACCGCCGAAGCCGACGGTGGCGAGCCGGCGCAGCAGGGTCATCCGCTTGGAGTCCGGGGCGGGCTCATGCGCCTGCTCGTCGCCGCGGCTCTTGAGGATCTGCGCCTGGGTGTGGGGCGGCAGGTCCGAGATCTGCGGCATGCGCGGGGGCCGGGCGAGCTGCGGGCGCGGCGGCACGTAGGGGCCGGCACCGAGCGGGGCGGCGTCCTGAACGGGCGCGACCGGGGCCGGCGGCTCGTAGGCCGGGGCGGCGACGCGGGCCGGGGCCTGGGTCAGCATCACGTCGTGGTGGTGCATCATCGGGGCCGGCTCGGGACGAAACGTGTCGGCGCGAAAGGTCTCCGCACGCACCGGCTCGGGGGCGACCGCCTCCGGCATCACCGGACGCGGAGCCGGGGCCGGCTCGGCGGCGCGCACCGGCTCGGGGGCCGGACGCTGGGCGTGGAGCGGGGCGGCGGTGGGGCTCGCGGGCGACAGGGCGGCGGACGCGCGGGCGCGGGCCTCGGCGCGCAGGCGCTCGGCCACCTCGGCGATGCGCTGCTCGGTCTGAGCGATCTCCGGGTTGTTCGGCGAATCGGCCGAGATCAGCGCCGGCTCGATGCCGGTGGCGACCACCGACACGCGGATGATGCCGTCGAGGCTCTCGTCGAACGTGGCGCCGAGGATGATGTTGGCGTCCTGATCCACTTCCTCGCGGATGCGGGTGGCGGCCTCGTCGAGTTCGTACAGCGTCAGGTCCGAGCCGCCGGTGATCGAGATCAGCAGGCCGCGGGCGCCCTTCATCGACACCTCGTCGAGGAGCGGGTTGGCGATGGCGGCCTCGGCCGCGCGGTTGGCGCGGTTCTCGCCCGACGCCTCGCCGGTGCCCATCATCGCCTTGCCCATGCCGCGCATGATCGCGCGCACGTCGGCGAAGTCGAGGTTGATCAGGCCTTCCTTGACCATCAGGTCGGTGATGCAGGCCACGCCCGAATAGAGCACCTGATCGGCCATCGCGAAGGCGTCGGCGAAGGTGGTCTTCTCGTTGGCGACGCGGAACAGGTTCTGGTTCGGGATGACGATCAGCGTGTCGACCGCGGCCTGAAGCTCCTGGATGCCGGCCTCGGCCGTGCGCATCCGGCGCATGCCCTCGAACTGGAAGGGCTTCGTCACGACGCCGACCGTCAGGATGCCCATATCACGCGCCGCGCGCGCGATGACCGGGGCCGCGCCGGTGCCGGTGCCGCCGCCCATGCCGGCGGTGATGAAGCACATATGGGCGCCGGACAGCTGGTCGCGGATCTCGTCGATCACCTCTTCCGCCGCGGCCGAGCCGACCTCGGGGTGCGAACCCGCGCCGAGCCCTTGCGTGACGCCGATGCCCATCTGGATGACCCGCTCGGCCTTCGACGAGGTGAGCGCCTGGGCATCGGTGTTGGCCACGACGAACTCGCAGCCGAGCAGCCCCGACTCGATCATGTTGTTGACGGCGTTGCCGCCCGCGCCGCCGACGCCGAAGACGGTGATGCGGGGCTTGAGCTCGCGGATGTCGGGAGCCTGAAGAGAGATGGCCATGGTGGTCGTGCCCTTCGTGACTGCTTGAAAGATTGTCTGATCGACGCCCTGAGGACGCCTGCCCTGTTTTTTCCCCGCCCTTCACCTTCCGGCCGGGCGGGTCGTTCTTCAGAAGCTTTCCCGGATCCAGCGACCGACCCGCGAAAAGTATCCGTCCGTTCCCGTGCCGGCGAAGGCGCCCTGCCCCCGCGGCTCGAAATGCTCCGCATGCGCGACCTGCGGGTAGACCAGCATGCCGACCGCGGCCGAGAAGGCGGGACCCTTGGCGGCCTCGGGCAGGCCGCGGATGCCGAGCGGGCGCCCGATGCGGACCTGTCCCTGGAGGATGCGCCGGGCCGTCTCCGGCAGGCCGACGAGCTGGCTCGCGCCGCCCGTGAGGATGACGCGGCGCCCGGCCTGCGCGCCGAAGCCCGCGCCCCGCAGGCGGTCGCGCACGAGTTCGAGCACTTCCTCGACCCGCGGCTTGACGATGCGCACGAGCTGCGAGCGCGGCACGTGGGAGGGGGCCTCGCCCTCGTCCTCGCCGACGCCGTGGACCGCGATCATGTCGCGCTCGTCGGAGGCCGTGGCGATGGCCGAGCCGTAGAGGGTCTTCAGCCGCTCGGCGACGGAGACGCGGGTCGAGAGGCCGCGGGCGATGTCCATGGTGACGTGATGCCCGCCGACCGCCACCGCATCGCAATGGACGAGATGGCCGCCGGTGAACACGCCGACGCTGGTGGTGCCGCCGCCCATGTCCACGACGACGCAGCCGAGTTCGGCCTCGTCGTCGACGAGCGCCGAGAGGCCGGCGGCGTAGGGGGTGGCGATCACGGCATCGACGCCGAGATGGCAATGCTCGACCGCGAGCATGAGGTTGCGGGCGGCGGCCGCTTCCGCGGTGACGACGTGGAGATCGACGCCGAGCGCGTCGCCGATCATGCCCGAGGGATCGATCACCGCGCCCTGGCCGTCCAGCGCGTAGCCGGTCGGCAGGGCGTGGAGCACGGCGCGGCCGGGGCTGACGCCGTGGGCGCTCGCGGTCTCCAGCACGCGCTCGACATCGGCGCCCGTGACGGTGCCGGAGCGGACGTTCACCCGCGCCTCGAAATGCTGCGAGGCGAGGCGCCCGCCGGAGATGTTGACGATGACCGACTGGACCTCGGCCTTGGCCATCCGCTCGGCGGCGTGAACGGCGTGACGGATCGCGCCCTCGGCGGCTTCGAGATCGACGATAGCGCCACCTTTCAGCCCGAGCGAGCGCTGATGGCCGATGCCGATGATGCGGGCCAGATGCGTGCGGCCCCGCAGGGTCGAGACCGCCTCGGCCGGCTGCAGTTCGGCGATGAGGCACACGACCTTGCTGGTGCCGATGTCGAGCACCGACATCGTCGCGCTCCGGCGGGCGGAGAGCGGCTTCAGGCGCGGCGTGAGGCAGTGGGGGGTCTGCATCGGACGCTACTTTGCGAGAACACGGCGGGGGACGGTGCGGAGGGCAGTGCGGCAGGGCGCGCTCATGTCGGCGTCGCCTTCTTCGGCTTCTTGCGGCTCTCGGCGCGGGCGGCGGCCGCCTCCTCGGTGAGGCGCACCACGACGCGGTCGGCCATGCGCAGATCGACGGCGATGATGTCGCGTTCGAGGATGCGGTTCTCGCGCTCGATCCGCACGAGACGGGTCAGCGCCTCGGCGGCCCCCGTCTCGGGCAGGCGGATGTCGACGCCGTCGAGCTTGAGCGTCCAGCGCCGGCCCGAGACGAAGGTGCCGGCCTTGATGCGGGTCCCGAGGGGACCTGCGGCCTCGATCAGGCCGAGGTATTCGGTGAGGCGGGCATTGGCCCCCTCCCCCACGACCAAGGGCAGGTTGACGTAGCGCTCGTCGCGCATCTCGTCGATCACGGTGCCGTCGGCGGCGATCACCTGGATCTCGCCGTTGCGCTGCCACAGGCCGGCGGGCTCGCGCTCGACCTGATTGATGACGATCTCGTTGGGATAGAGCTTACGCACCGACACGCTGGCGATCAGCGGCTCGGCCAGCAGCCGCTCGCGCGCCTTGTCGAGATCGAGGAACGGCACCGAGGAGCGCCAGTCGATTCCCGCGGCGGAGAGCACCTCGCGCTCGTACATCCGCGAGATGCCGGTGATCGTCACCCGCTCGACGCCGAAGCCGGCGATTCGGGCGGCGATGTCCAGCGGCCGGCCGTTCTCGACGACGAAGGCGTCGTAGCGCCCGCTCGCCACGAAGCCGGCGAGCGCCAGCACGCCGGACAGGCCGGAGACCAGGGCGATGCCGGCGAGCCGCGGCACGCGCTGCTCGATCGGCGCGGCCGCGCGGAGGCGCCGGGCGGAGAACCGCCGCAGAACCCGGGGCAGCCGCAGCCGGAACCCCGCGGGGGCTCCGCCGCTTCCGAGGCCGGAAGCGTTCAGCGGCTGAGAGAAGCGTCCTCCACCATCCATCGGACGAGTTCACCGAAACTCAGGCCTGCGTGGGCCGCGATCTCCGGCACAAGGCTCGTCTGGGTCATGCCGGGCTGCGTGTTGACCTCCAGCACGACGAGGGCGCCGGTTCCCCCCGGCGTGTCGTCGTAACGTAGGTCGGCACGGCTGACGCCACGGCATCCCAGTGCTTGATGCGCCGTTAACGCCAACTCTTGGACACGCTGGTAAACATTTGGTTTAAGGTCGGCGGGAAGGACGTGAATCGACCCCCCTCCGGCGTACTTTGCGTCGAAGTCGTACCACTCCCCCGACACCGGCTTGATCTCGGTCACCCCCAGCGCCCGGTCGCCGATCACGGCGCAGGTCAGCTCGCGGCCGGCAACGTAAGTCTCCGCAAGGACTTCCTCGCCGTAGGTCCACTCGTCCGAGGCCAGGATCCGGGGCGGCTCGGAGGCCTCGTCGCGCACGATGATGACCCCCATGGAGGAGCCCTCGGCGATGGGCTTCACGACATACGGGGGAGTTAACGGGTGTGACTTCGCCGCATCATGACGGTTAACGACGCGGCCCTCCGGCACGCTAACGCCGGCCGCGCGCATGACCGTTTTGGCACGCTCCTTGTGCATGGCGAGCGCCGAGGCCAGCACGCCGGAATGGGTGTAGGGAATCTTCAGGATTTCGAGCAGGCCCTGGATGGTGCCGTCCTCGCCCGCCGGCCCGTGGAGCGCGTTCAGCGCCACATCGGGCCGCAGCTCGGTCAGCACGGTGGCGATGTCGGGCCCGACATCGACCGGCGTCACCCGGAACCCCTCCCCTTCCAGCGCGCGGGCGCAGGCGGTGCCGGAGCGGAGCGAGATCTCCCGCTCGGAAGACCAGCCGCCCATCAGGACGGCGACGTGCTTGGACATGGGTTGGCTCCGGAAAGTGGGGAGGTCAGGTCTCGCTTGGGCCCGGCCCGAGCGGGGCGCGGATGCCGCGGCATGGTTCGGCCGTCGCCTCGGGCGTTGCCGCGGTGGAGATGCAGCCCGGCGGATCGGGCACGTAGGCAGAGAAACCGTCTCCGGCCCGCTCGATGACGACGGCGTAGCGCATCAATCCTGTCTCCGCGGAGCCCTTTCGACCCGATTCATTCCACGCGATGCGACCAAACTCAGGTTCTTGTCCAACCCCACACCCTCATCCGGAGGTGCGAAGCGCAGCGGAGCCTCGAAGGAGGGCTCCAGTTCGCTCAGCGATCCCTGGAGCCCTCCTTCGAGGCCGCTTCGCGGCACCTCAGGATGAGGGGGTTGGGTCGGACGGCACGGCTCAGGCGTCCGTGGCGGGCACGCCGATCCGCTTGATCTCCCAGTGCAGCTCGACGCCGGAAGATTCGCGAACACGGCGGCGGACCTCCTCGCCCAGCCCCTCGATATCGGCCGCCGTGGCGCCGCCGCGGTTGATCAGGAAGTTGCAGTGCATCTCCGACACCTGGGCCCCGCCCATGGTGAGCCCGCGACAGCCGGCGGCGTCGATGAGTTGCCAGGCCTTGCCGCCATCCGGGTTCTTGAAGGTCGAGCCGCCGGTGCGCTCGCGGATCGGCTGGGCCGCCTCGCGGGCGGCCGTGACCCGCTCCATCTCGGCTTCGATCTCTTCGCGATTGCCCGGACGGCCGTGGAAGGTGGCTTGCGTAAAAATCACGTCGTCGGGGGCCGACGAGTGGCGATAGCGAAAACCCATCTCGGCGTGGGTGAAGGTCCGGGCCTCGCCCTTGCGGTCGATGCCGCGGGCCTGGGTGAGCACGTCGGTGGTCTCGCCGCCATGCGCACCCGCGTTCATGCGCAGCGCCCCGCCGACCGAGCCGGGGATGCCGCGGAAGAAGGCGAGGCCGTCCAGCGAGGCTTCCGCCGCGGTTTTGGCCAACCGCATGTCCGGCACCGCGGTGCCGGCCCGGATCGTCTCGCCGTCGATCTCGACCGAGCCGAACGCCTTGCCGCCGAGCCGGATCGTCACGCCGGGAATGCCGCCGTCGCGCACGATCAGGTTCGAGCCGAGGCCAATCACGGTCACCGGCACCGCCGGGTCGAGGGCGGCGAGGAAGTCGGACAGATCCTCCTCGTCGGCCGGGCTGAACAGCACCTGCGCCGGCCCGCCGACGCGAAACCACGTGAGGTCGGACAGCGACTGGTTCTCGAGGAGCCGGCCGCGGAGGTTGGGTGCGGCGGCGCGGATGGCGTCGGTGAGTGAGTGCGCGGTCATCCAGTGTCTCCCCCTCTCCCCGCACGCGGGGAGAGGGCTTCGGCGACCTCGTCGTCGCCGAAGCGAGGCGGCAGCCGGGGGTGAGGGGGCGGCACCGGATGAGGCTCAGGCTGACACGCCCCCTCACCTTCGCTACCGCTTGTCGCGCCGACGACGAGGTCGCCGCGACCCTCTCCCCGCGTGCGGGGAGAGGGGGGAAGCGCGGCCAGGATCGTGTCGAGCACGCCGATCGTGTTCGTCATGGCCTTCGCGTTCCAGAAGCGCAACACGCGGTAGCCGCGCTGCGTTAGCCAAGCGTCCCGAATGGCATCGTAAGCGCTCTCGGCGTGTTGGCTCCCATCGAGTTCGACGATCAGCTTCGCCTCGCGGCAGCAGAAATCGGCCACGTAGGGCCCGACGCTCTCCTGCCGCACGAACTTGAACCCAGCGAGGCGACGGTCCCGGAGACGCAGCCAAAGGCGCCGTTCCGCTTCCGTCTGGTCATGCCTCAGCCGTTTGCGAAATCCGCTCCGCTCATCGTCCGCGGAGCGCATTCCTCACCCCTTCAACGCCGCCAGCTCCCCCGGCAGCGCGTAGGCCCACTGGGTGATCGTGCCGGCCCCAAGGCACACCACGTAATCGCCCGCCTGTGCCCGGCCGGCGACGAGCCCGGCCAGCTCCTCCGGGGCGTTCAGCGCCAGCGCGTCGCGGTGCCCGCGGGACTTCAGGCCCGCCACCAGCGAATCGCGGTCGAAGCCTTCGATCGGCGTCTCGCCCGCGGCATAGACCGGGGCGACGATGACCGTGTCGGCGTCGTTGAAGCAGGTGCAGAAATCCTCGAACAGGGATTGCAGACGGGTGTAGCGGTGCGGCTGCACCACGGCGACGACGTTGCCGTCGGTCGAGGCGCGGGCGGCGCGCAGCACGGCGGCGATCTCGACGGGATGGTGGCCGTAATCGTCGAAGATCGTCGCGCCGTTCCACTCGCCCGTGCGGGTGAAGCGGCGCTTGACGCCGCCGAAGCCCGAGAGCGCCTTGCGGATCGCGTCCTCGGAGACGCCGAGTTCGTGGGCGACCGCGAGCGCGGCGGTGGCGTTCAGGGCGTTGTGCTTGCCCGGCATCGGCAGGACGAGGTCGCCCATCTCCAAGCGGAAGCCGGGGCGGCGGTCGCGGATCATCACGCGGAAGCGGCTCTGGCCACCCTTCAGGTCGATGTCGAGGAGGCGCACGTCGGCCTGGGGGTTCTCGCCGTAGGTGATGATGCGCCGGTCCTCGATATGGCCGACGAGGTCCTGCACGATCGGGTGATCGATGCACATCACCGCGAAGCCGTAGAACGGGATGTTGTCGATGAAGCGCCGGAAGGCGTCCTTGATCGCGTCGAACGAGCCGAAATGGTCGAGATGCTCGGGGTCGATGTTGGTGACGATGGCGACATCCGCCGGCAGCTTGAGGAAGGTGCCATCGGATTCGTCGGCCTCCACCACCATCCAGTCGCCCGCGCCCATGCGGGCATTGGTGCCGTAGGCGTTGATGATGCCGCCGTTGATCACCGTCGGGTCGAGGTTGCCGGCGTCGAGCAGCGTCGCGACAAGCGAGGTCGTCGTGGTCTTGCCGTGGGTGCCGGCCACCGCGACGCAGGACTTGAACCGCATCAGCTCGGCCAGCATCTCGGCGCGGCGCACGACGGGCAGGCGGCGCTCGCGGGCCTCGACCAGTTCCGGGTTGTCGCGGCGGATCGCGGTCGAGACCACGACGAGGGCGGCGTTCTCGACGTTCTCGGCCCGGTGGCCGACGAAGGTGCGGATGCCCTTCTCGGCCAGCCGCCGGACGTTGGCGTTGTCGTTCGCGTCCGAGCCCTGCACGGTGTAGCCGAGATTGGCCATCACCTCGGCGATGCCGGACATGCCGATGCCGCCGATGCCGATGAAGTGGATGGGGCCGAGCTTTTCGGGCAGCTTCATGTGACGGAGCCTTCGAGAGCCGGGGCGCGACGGGCGCCTCAGGCTTGAATCAGGTAGCCGATGCGGTTTCGACCACCACGGCGGCGAGGCGGTCGGCGGCGTCGAGGATGCGGGCGGTTTTGGCCGCCGCCGCCGCTTCGGTCAATTTCCGGCCCGCGCCGAACAGGTCCACCAGTTCCGCGGCCAGCCGATCCGGCGTGAAGGCGCTCTGCTGGATCGCGAGCGCGGCGCCGATGCCGGCGAGCGTCGCGGCGTTGGCGGCCTGATCCTGATCGAGGGCGCCGGGCAGCGGCACGAGGATCGCCGGGCGGCCGATGGCGGCGAGTTCCGAGACGGTCGAGGCGCCCGAGCGCGCCACGATGAGGTGGCTCGCGGCCATGCGGCTCGGCAGGTCCTTGAAGAACGGCGCCGCCTCGATCCCGGCGAGCCCCATGGCGAGGTAGCGGTTCTGCACCGCGGTCAGGTCCTCGGGCCGGGCCTGCTGGACGAGATGGAGGCGGGCGCGCAGGTCGCCGGGCAGCTTCTCGAGGGCGGCCGGCACGACCTCGCTCATCACGCGGGCGCCCTGGCTGCCGCCGAACACGAGGAGGCGCAGGGGAGCATTACCGTCGAGGGCCGGATAGGGCGTGTCGGCCACGGACAAAACCGCCGGGCGGATCGGGTTGCCGGTGTGGACGCGGCGCGCGGTCGCCTTCTCCGGCACGCCGCGCACGTCCGCGAAGCCGGTGGCGATGACGCGGGCGCCCTTGGCCAGGAAGCCGTTGGCCCGGCCCATCACGGCGTTCTGCTCGTGCAGGATGGTCGGCACCTTGAGGAGTTGCGCGGCCAGCATCGGCGGCACGGTCGGGTAGCCGCCGAAGCCGACGACCGCGGCCGGGTTGAGCCGGCGCACGGCGCGCGCCGCCTGCCCGAAGCCGCGCCCGAGCGTCACCATGGCACCGGCCCGCCGCACCAGCGAGCGGCCCGAGGGCGTGGCCGAGGCGATGGTGACGAGCTCGTCCGCCGGAAAGTCGCCGGCGATCGAATCGACGCGCGCGTCCGTGGCGAGCGCGACCCGGATGCCGCGCGCCTTCAGGGCGTAGGCGAGGCTCTGCGCGGGAAACAGGTGTCCACCCGTCCCCCCCGCGCAGACCAGAACCAGGGGCGTAAAAACAGTCATCTTGTTTGTCCTCGATGCTGACGCCTCGAGGACGACCCGCCGCACGAGCGGCGACGCACATTCGCGCTTGCCGACGGCCTCGGCCAAGCGGTGCCGATCGTGTTCGCCGTCGGGTTCACTGCATGATCCCCGGAACCGCCGACGGCAGCGTGCCCGGCGGGCGCTGGCTCAGCATCGTCGTGCGCGGGCGCTTGCGGGTGAGCGCCACGAGGAAGCCCATGCCGAGCGCCAGCGAGATCAGCGACGAGCCGCCGTAGGAGACGAACGGCAGCGTCATGCCCTTGGCCGGCATCAGCTGCGTGTTCACCGCCATGTTGATGCAGGCCTGGAGGCCGAACAGGGTGGTCAGACCGGTGATGGCGAGCCTCGAAAAGGTGTCGTCGGTGCGGCGCGCGAGCTTGAGCCCGCGCATGACGATGTAGGCGAAGAGCGCCACGAGGCCCAGGCACACCAGCACGCCGAATTCCTCGCCGGTGACGGAGAAGATGAAGTCGGTATGCGCGTCGGGCAGGTGGCGCTTGGCCACGCCCTCGCCCGGCCCGGTGCCGAACCAGCCGCCGGAATTGAACGATTCCCGCGACCAGAACTCCTGGAAGCTGTCGCCCGAATCGCGGTCCATGAAGCGGTTGATGCGCTCGCGCACGTGGTGGAGGAAGGTGTAGGCGGCGAATACCCCGGTGAGCCCGAGCGCGCCGAGGCCCGCGACCCAGAACCAGTGCAGGCCCGCGACGAAGAACAGCGCGCACCACACCATGGTGATCAGCATGGTCTGACCGAAATCGGGCTGGAGGATCAGCGGGACGATGGTGACCGGCAGGAGCAGGATGGCGAGCAGCCCGCCCGGCATGTCGCGACGCTGCGCCCCCTCCGAGAACGCCCAGGCGGCCACCACCACGAAGGCCGGCTTCACGAACTCGGACGGCTGCAGGCCGAACGAGCCGAACTGGATCCAGCGATGCGCGCCCTTGATCTCGGGGCCGAACTTGCCCGCCGCAATGCAGAGCGTGACGCCGATCAGCCACGTCACCAGGGCGAAGCGGCGGATGTGGCGCACCGACAGGAACGACACGGCGATGATGAGCAGGATGGTGGGCGCGAGATAGAGCGCCTGACGGTTGAGGAAGTAGAAGGTCGGCAAGCCGATGCGCTCGGCCACCGGCGGACCGCCGCCCATCAGGAAGACGAGGCCGGCCACCATCAGGCAGCCGAGGCCCGCGAGCAGGCCGCGATCCACCGTCCACCACCAATCGGCCAGGGGGCTGCGTTCGGCGCGCGACATCATGGCGGGGCTCGACTCCGAGGGCGCGTCATCCCGCGACGAGACACGGGCGGCCCGCCGTGATGGTGGTCTGTAAGGGTTAACGGTCTGTTGCCTGCGGCGCAGAGATTGGGTTGCCTGCAACTCCCCTCGCCGTCATTCCGGGGCGCGAAGCGAACCCGGACCCGAAGGGGCGCGCCGGAGGCGTGCAATCCACGACTGGCCGCGACGGTTCGATTGCGACCGGGCACCGCGCATCACGGGTGGATTCCGGGTTCCGCTGCGCGGCCCCGGAATGACGGCCGTTGAGGGTGAAAAGCGCCGTTCGCGTCACAGCCCAACTGAAAACAACCACCCAGCCATGCACATCCGCGCGCATCCGCCGCTTTGCGTCGGCCCGGTCGCGTGATACGGGCCCTTGCCAACCCGATCCCGCTGGCCGAACGCTTCGGTCCGGCGCTGTCTTCGTCACCGGAGTTGGTTCATGGCCCGTATCAGCGCAGATTCGATCATCGAGGGCCTCACCTTCGACGATGTGCTGCTGCGCCCCGCCGCCTCCTCGGTGATGCCGACGGAGGTCGACGTCGCCACGCGGCTGACCCGCACGATCCATCTCAACCTGCCGATCATCGCCTCCGCCATGGACACGGTGACCGAAGCCCCCATGGCCATCGCCATGGCGCAGAACGGCGGGCTCGGCGTCATCCACCGCAACCTCGAGCCGGCCGAGCAGGCCGAGCAGGTCCGCCTCGTCAAGAAGTACGAGTCGGGCATGGTGCTCAACCCGATCACCATCCACCCCGACGAGACGCTGGCCGACGCCTTCGAGGTGATGAAGAAGAACCGGATCTCCGGCATCCCGGTGGTCGAGCGCGGCCCCAACGGCTCGCGAGGCAAGCTCGTCGGCATCCTGACGAACCGCGACGTGCGCTTCGCCACCAAGACCGGCCAGCCGGTGGCCGAGCTGATGACCCGCGACCGACTCATCACGGTGCGCGAGGGCGTGACGCAGGACGAGGCCAAGCGCCTGCTGCACCAGTTCCGCATCGAGAAGCTCTTGGTCGTCGACGACCACTACCGCTGCATCGGCCTGATCACCGTCAAGGACATCGAGAAGCAGGTCGCCTACCCGAGCGCCGTCAAGGACGAGCAGGGCCGCCTGCGCGTCGCCGCCGCCACCACCACGGGTGACAGCGGCTTCGAGCGGGCCGAACGCCTGATCGATGCGGGCTGCGACGTGATCGTGGTCGACACCGCCCACGGCCATTCCCGCAAGGTGCTCGACAGCGTCGCGCGGGTGAAGCAGCTCTCCAACGCCGTGCAGATCATCGCGGGCAACGTCGCCACCGCCGAGGGCGCCCGCGCGCTGATCGATGCGGGTGCCGACGCGATCAAGGTCGGCATCGGGCCGGGCTCGATCTGCACCACCCGCATCGTCGCGGGCGTCGGCGTGCCCCAGCTCACCGCGCTGATGGAGGCGGTCGAGGCGGCGCAGGGCGCGGACGTGCCGGTGATCGCCGACGGCGGCATCAAGTTCTCGGGCGACCTCGCCAAGGCGATCGCCGCCGGCGCCTCGGTGGCGATGCTCGGCTCGCTGCTCGCGGGCACCGACGAGGCACCGGGCGAGGTCTTCCTGTACCAGGGCCGCTCGTACAAGAGCTACCGGGGCATGGGCTCGGTGGGCGCCATGGCCCGCGGCTCCGCCGACCGCTACTTCCAGGCCGAGGTCAGCGACACCCACAAGCTCGTGCCGGAGGGCATCGAGGGTCAGGTGCCGTACAAGGGCCCGGTGGCCGCCGTGCTGCACCAGCTCGCGGGGGGCCTGCGCGCCGCCATGGGCTATGTCGGCGCCGCGACCGTGCCGGAGTTCCAGGAGCGGGCGCAGTTCGTGCGCATCACCAATGCGGGCCTGCGCGAGAGCCACGTCCACGACGTGACCATCACCCGCGAGAGCCCGAACTACCCGAGCCGGGCCTGAGCGCCCGGCCTCACAGCCAGATCAGGCTGACGACGAGGATCGTGCATTCGAAGGCGATCAGCGTCCCGAGGACGTAGGTCACCCAGTGCTCGGCATCCTCGATCGGGTCCGCCGGGTCGTCTTCGATCATCATCGCCCGTCTCCCCTCGCTTCATGAGGGGTAGACGGGGCGCATTCGGACGGCCTTGACGTAGATTAGGCCGTCTGCCGGAAACACCTTTGCGGAAATCATAAAAAAGCTCCGCGTGCCGTGGAGGCCGCGGAGCTGAAGTCTCGGGAGAAACCGGCCCCGGCGGCGCAAGTCCATGGCGCGCCGCCGAAGTCGAACCGGATGAGCCATCCGGCCTGGGCTTCACGTCATCCGAAGAGCCGCCCGCAATCATTCACATGGATTGAGCGTCGCCGCAGTTTTTCGGTGATCGACGGCCCGGTTTCTTGCGGAGACTGCCGGATATCACAGGCCCGGCAGGCGGCCGAGATCGAGCCGGCCCGCATCCACGCTGCCGAGGCGGGCGAAGCGGCGCTCGATCGAGTCGGCGTAGCCCGCCAGCGTCCGGTGCCAGCCGAGCGCCTGCGCCTCCAGACCGGAGAAGCCGCCAAACGCGTCGGCGCCCGCGGCCTCGCGGGGCGTCGCCCGCGCCGGCCGGTCGAGGCGGGCTACCCGCGCGGCACGGCGCGGCTCGGCGCGCGGCGTGGCGGCGGCCTCCTGGCGCGGAAGCCGCGGCGCGGTGCTGCGGCGCTCGCCTTCGGCGCGGGCGGTGCGCACCGGCGCGGCGGCGGGCTTGGGCGCCGGGGCCGCGGCCGTGCGGGTCTTGGCGTCGGCCGCGTCGAACATCGCCCGGCAATCGGAACTCAGCCGCTCGCGCTCGCGCCGCAGGCAGGCGGCGGTGCGGCCGGGATCGGGGATCGACGAGGCGCAGAGCCGGAACGCGTCCGGCCCGCAGGCCGCGCGCTGCGCCTCCGTCCCCTGCGCGAGCGCAGGCGAGGCGGCGAGCAGCGGCAGGAGCAGGGCGAGCTTCGGAATGGTGGTCAAGGGCGTGCCTCCGTTCACGGGTTCGGACGGGGCCCTCGCGCGTCGCCGACGGCCCCGGACGGTTCGGGTCACCGCCCGGCCTGACGGCGGCGGTGTGAGCCGACAGGAGACCACAGGCTCGGCGTCCAACGCAAATCACAAGCGGCGTGAACGGGTTAGCTGAGCCGTAAGGCCCGCCGCGGCCTCCACCGCGACGGGCCGAAGGTCACTTCGTGATCTTCACCGAGACCGGGTCGCTCGACGGAAACGTCTCCTCCAGGGCCTCGTCGAGGCGCTCGTTGGCCTTGTCCTGGCGGTTCTCGGGGTTAGCCTTGTCGCCCTTGCCGTCCTGGCGGAAGCCCGCGGCCTTGGGATCGTCCTTCTGAGTGTTCTGGTCGGTCATCCGTGTCTCGCTTGTAAGAGGCGCCGCGCGTCCGGCGGCGGGAGATGCGGGTCCAACGCGGAGGGGCGGCGGGGTGTTTCGTCGCTCGGCGTGTCATCGACGGCGATCCGTTTACCGAACGACAGGGGGTTTGCCGCCATCCTCGACCGCCGGCCGTTGGGGAAGCGCCCATGCATGTCGTGATCCTGGCCGAGTTCGCCGCTGCCAGCGGCGGCGCCGAGAAGGTGGCGGTGGAATCTGCCCGCGGCCTCGCCGAGGCCGGCGCGCGCGTGAGCTTCATCCAGGCCGTGGACGGGCCGGTCGATGGGCTGCTCGACCATCCGGGCGTGCGGCGTGTGCCATTGAACCTGCCCGACGTGTGGTCGCTGCCCGCGTGGCGCGGGGCGGTGACCGGCATCTGGAACGGCGAGGCCGCGCGGCGGCTCACCGCTGCCCTCGACGCCCTGCCCGAGCCGGTCGATGCGCTGCACCTGCACCAGTGGAGCCGCGCCTTCTCGCCCGCCGTGCTGCCGGTGCTGCTGGCGCAGCCCGCGCCGCTGGTCCTGACGCTGCACGACTATTTTCTCGCCTGCCCCAACGGCGTCTATTACCGCTTCGATGAGGCCGAGCCCTGCGCCCTGCGGCCGATGTCGGCCGCGTGCCTTGCCGCCCCCTGCGATCCCAAGAGCCGGCTGCACAAGGCGGTGCGGGTCGGGCGCGCCGCGGCGCTTCGGGTCGCGGCCGGCGCCGCGCCGCTCGACGTGATCCATGTCTGCGACGCGAGCCGCAGCCGGATGGCGGCGATGCTGGCGGGAAGACGCTTGCGCCATCACCGCATCGACAACCCCGTGCGGGTCGCCCCCGACGCCCCGGCCGAGCCCGAGCGGGGTGACGCGGTCGCCTATGTCGGGCGGCTGACGGCGGAAAAGGGCGCCGACCTCGTGGCCGAGGCCGCTCGCCGGTCCGGATTGCCGGCCCTGTTCATCGGCGCCGGCCCGCTGGATGATTCTTTGCGTGCGCAAGGCGCCGAAGTGATCGGCTGGCGCAGCCCGGCCGAAGTGGCGGCGATCCTGTGGGCGCGGGCGCGGGCGGTCTGCGCGCCCTCGCGCTGGTACGAGACCGGGCCGCTGACGATCTACGAGGCCCTGGCGCAGGGGATTCCGGCCATCGCCTCGAACCGCTCGGGCGCGGCCGAAAAGGTGCGCCACGGCGAGACCGGACTCGTGGTCGAGCCGGAGGCCGGGGCGCTGGCCGAGGTTTTTCGGGTCCTGAAGGACGATGCCGTGGTCGCGCGGCTCGGCCGGGCCGCGCACGCGGCCTACTGGCAGGCGCCGCCGACGCTCGCCGCCCATGCCGGGGCGCTGCTCGACCTCTACCGGCGGCTGGCGGAGGAAACCGCCGAGCGGCGCAGCGGCCGGAACGGAAATTTCAACGATGGCACGACTGTCGCTGCAATGCGGTGACGAACCCGCTTTTCGCAGTCGCGAAGCGGTTGGCCAAGCTCGATTTCGTTATTATAGTGCCGTCTGTGCGGCCCTCCGCGGGCGGTGCGCCGACATGCGCCCTTGAGCTTCCATTATTGGAATCAGCAGCATAGCCGATTCACGTCAGCCGGCTTCGGCAGCCCGGTTACTCGCTTGACTTTTATGTTGCACCGCAACATATAAGACGCGGGCCGGTCATCCGACACGGACGGCGCCCCGCTTGAGGCGGCGCCCCGATCTCCCGGTCCGACCAGACAGGAGAGAGCGACATGAACACCCCGAATTTCGAGATCCCCACCCAGTTCCGCGACTTCGCCGACAAGAGCGTCGATCAGGCCCGCAACGCCTTCGGCACCCTCCTCAACGGCGCCGTGAAGACCTCGGAGCAGCTGCGCACCTCGACCGACACGGTCCAGTCGACCCTGCACGCCGCCGTGCTCAAGGGCCTCGACCACGCCAAGACCAACGCCGACACCACCTTCGACTACGCCCAACGCGTCGTCCGTGCGAAGGACGTGCGCGAGGCCTTCGAGATCCAGTCGGAGTTCGTAAAGACCCAGTTCGCCGCGATCCAGGCCCAGTTCAAGGAGTACGGTGCCCTCGCTCAGAGCGCCGCCCGCTAAAGCGCATGCCGACGAAGTGGATGCCGGTTCGTCGAAAGAATGCGCGGCAAAACAAGATCTTAGAGACGCCGACCTGATGCAATCAGGTCGTATACGGCTCTAAGCGATCACGCCTCCCGGTTCTGCCGGGATGCGGTTAGCATGAGCCGACGGGCCCGTCCCGAAGGCGCCATGCCGTGACGCACTCTCCCACGGCGCCCCGGACCCGCTCCGGGGTGGCCGGTGGGAGCGATTGTTTGACCGAGGAGTGAAGTCCATGTCGTCGAGCCGCCGTAGAGGACGTTCGTCGGGATCGCCCGCCACGGGTCGCCCGGCCGCCGCCGTGGACGAGGCGCCGGAGGCTGTCGCGGCCGAGGCGTCCCAGGATGCGGCGCCCGCCGAGACCGAGACCGCCGCCATCCCCGAGGTTCCCGCCGAGACCTCGCCCGAGACGGTGCAGGCCGCCGTCACCGACAGCGTGACCGAGACCGCCGAGCAGGCGGCGGAGACGGTCGAGGCGGTGCAGGACGAGACTGCCGCCACCGTGGCAGAGGCCGCCGAGCAGACCGCCGACGCGGTCGAGCAGACGACCGAGACGGTCGAGGCCGCCCAGGCCCAGGTCGTCGACAACGCCGCCGAGGCGGTCGAGCAGGCGACCGAAACCGTCCAGGCCGGGCAGGCCCAGGCCGTCGAGCACGCCGCCGAGACGGTCGATCAGGTCGCCGAGACCGCGATGACGCTGGCCGCCGCGCCGCTCGCCGCCGTCGAGGCCGCCACCGAGGCGACCCGCGCCCCGCTCGACGCATCGGCTAAGTCGTTCGCCAAGGCGACAGGCGCGCGCTTCACCTTTATTCCGACCTTCGAGCCGCTGAACGAGATCAACGCGACGCTGCTGGCCTTCGCCCGCGGCGAGAGCGAGGCAGCGGTGGCGCATTTCCAGGCGCTGTCGAAGGCGAAGTCCCCGGCCGAGGCGATGCGCCTTCAGGTCACCGAGTTCCAGCGCGCCGCCGACGCCTCGCTGACCTGCTTCAGCCACATCCTGCGCAGCGCCAACCGCTTCAGCGGCCCCGCCCGCTGGAATTAGTTTCCGTTTCTATGGATCGCACGAAAAACCCCGCACCGGCCGGTGCGGGGTTTTTGCGTTTCGAAGACGATTAGGATTGGCTCCGCGAAAGCGCCTATTTCCAAACCCTCACTCTCATCCTGAGGTGCGAAGCGTAGCGTAGCCTCGAAGGAGGGCTCCAGAGGTCGCGCGAACCACTGGAGCCCTCCTTCGAGGCCCGCTTCGCGGGCACCTCAGGATGAGGGGTTTGGATAGGAGATGCCGGTCGAGCGGCGCATCGGCGATGGCGCGCAGCGACCGTCTCCGACTTCACGAAGCGCTGCGGGCAAAAAAGACCCTCCCCGGCCATCGGGCCGAGGAGGGCGTGTCGATCAGCCGCCGAACAGGCGCTTGAGGCCGGCGAGCAGGCCGCCGGTGCGGGCGGGCTCCGGCGTGGCGGTGGCGGCCGGGGCGGCCTCCGTCCGGGCCGGGGCGGCGGAGGCCTGGACGAGGCCCAAAGCCGCCGTGTCCGTGGTCTCGCGGTCGATCAGGATCAGGCTGCCGGTGTCGCGGTTGTCGAGGTAGGCATCCACGGCGATCTGGCGGTCGAGCTGGAGCGTCACGTCGCCGATGTCGTTGACGGCGAGCCGGTCGGTCGCGTCGGGCTGTCCGGTCTCGGGGTCAATCCGGCGATGCACGGCGGCGACGCGGGCGTTGACGACCTGCGTGCCGACCTTGGCCCACAGCTCGGCGCCCGTCGTCAGCTCGCTCTCGGCGGCCCAGAACAGACGCACGTCGAGGCGGTCGGTCAGCGTCAGCGGCGCGTCAGCGGTGGCGATCACCGCGCCGCGGGAGGCGTCGATCTCGTCGGCCAGCACCAGCGTGACCGACTGGCCCTCGCTGGCGCGGTCGAGATCGCCGTCGGCGGTGAAGATGCGCGCGACCGTCGAGGATTTGCCGGACGGCGCGACGGTGACGCGATCCCCCGGCGCCACCGAGCCGGAAGCGATCAAACCGGAAAAGCCCCGGAAATCGGAGTTCGGCCGGTTGACCCATTGCACCGGCAGACGGAAGGCGGCGGCGCGCTCCTCCGACTTCACCGGCACCTCTTCGAGGTAACGCAGCAGCGGCACATCGGTGTACCAGGGTGCGGCAGCGCCCGGCAGCACGACGTTGTCGCCGTTCTTGGCCGAGAGCGGAATCGCCCGCACTTCCGCGAAGTTGAGCGGAGCGGCAAAGGCCTGGAAGCCGGCGACGATCTCGTCGAAGCGGTTCTGCGACCAGCCGATCAGGTCCATCTTGTTGATGGCGAGCGCGACCCGGTGGATGCCGAGCAGCGAGACCAGCAGCGCGTGGCGCCGGGTCTGGCGGGTCAGGCCGTGGCGAGCGTCCACGAGGATCACGGCGACATCGGCCGTCGAGGCGCCGGTCGCCATGTTGCGGGTGTACTGCTCGTGGCCGGGGGTGTCGGCGACGATGAACGAGCGCCGCTCCGTCGAGAAGAAGCGATAGGCGACGTCGATGGTGATGCCCTGCTCGCGCTCGGCCTGGAGGCCGTCCACCAGCAGCGCCAGATCGACCTCGCCGCCTTGCGTGCCGTGCTTGCGCGAGTCGCGCTGGAGCGCCGTCACCTGATCGTCGAAGATCTGCTTGGTGTCGTGCAGCAGGCGGCCGATCAGGGTCGACTTGCCGTCGTCCACCGAGCCGCAGGTGATGAAGCGCAGCACTTCCTTGGATTGGTGCGTGCGCAGGAAGGCGTCGTAGCCGAACGCCTCGGGAGACTGATGGATGGTCATCAGAAATAGCCCTCCTGCTTCTTGCGCTCCATGGCGCCGGCGCCGTCCTTGTCGATGACGCGGCCCTGCCGCTCCGAGGTGCGGGCCGCCAGCGTCTCGCCGATGATCTCAGGCAGCGACGCGGCCGGGCTTTCGACCGCGCCGGTCAGCGGGTAGCAGCCGAGCGTGCGGAACCGGACCTGCCGCATCTGCGGGGTCTCGCCCGGCTCCAGCGGGAAGCGGTCGTCATCGACCATGATGAGTTGGCCGTCGCGCTCGACCACGGGGCGCTCGGCGGCGAAGTAGAGCGGGACGATCGGGATCTTTTCCTGCTCAATGTAGAGCCAGATATCGAGTTCGGTCCAATTCGAGAGCGGGAACACGCGGAAGCTCTCGCCGCGCCGCTTCTTGAAATTGTACAGGTGCCACGGCTCGGCGCGCTGGCGCTTGGGGTCCCAGCGGTGCTGGCCGTTGCGCAGGGAGACGATGCGCTCCTTGGCGCGCGACGCCTCCTCGTCGCGGCGGGCGCCGCCGAAGGCCGCGTCGAACTTGTGCTTGTCGAGCGCCTGACGCAGGGCCTGCGTCTTCATCACGTCCGTGTGCACCTCGGAGCCGTGGCTCACCGGGCCGATGCCCTTGGCGAGCCCGTCCTGATTGGTGTGGACGATGAGGTCGAGGCCGAGTTCCTTCGCGCGCTGGTCGCGGAAGGCGATCATCTCGCGGAACTTCCACGTGGTGTCGATGTGCATCAAGGGGAACGGCAGCCGCCCCGGCGCGAACGCCTTGAGGGCCAGATGCAGGAGGACGGAGGAGTCCTTGCCGATCGAGTAGAGCATCACCGGGTTCTCGGTCTCGGCGACCGTCTCGCGGAAGATGTGGATGCTCTCTGCCTCGAGACGCTGCAGATGCGTCAGGCGGGTGCGCGCGGGCGCGGCGACGGCGGCGCTCATCAGACCAGTTCCCTTCTCGATTCGCGTGAGGTCGCGGCGCCTGCGGGCTCCTCGAAAGCGGCGGCTTCCTGTCCGGGAACCACGTCGGCTTCGGGGGCGTGCAGGTGCAGGCCGCACTCCTTCTTGGATTCCTGTTCCCACCACCAGCGGCCGGCGCGCTCGTCCTCGCCGATCTTCACCGCGCGGGTGCAGGGGGCGCAGCCGATCGAGGGGAAGCCCCGGTCGTGCAGCGCGTTGTAGGGGATGAAGTTTTCGCGCACGAAGGCGTCGACTTGTTGGCGCGTCCAGTCGGCAAGCGGGTTCACCTTGATGAGTCCGCGCCCCTCGTCGGCCTCGGCCAGCGGCGTGTCGGCCCGGTTGGCCGATTGCCCGGCGCGCAGGCCCGTAAACCAGGCCGCCGCGCCGTCGAGGGCGCGGCCGAGCGGCTCGACCTTGCGGAAGCCGCAGCAGGCCTGCCGCGCGGCGACCGAATGGCGGAAGCCGTTGATGCCCTCGGCTGCTACGAACTCTTCTTCCGCCACCCGCTCGGGCGCGTAGGCGCGGATGCGGATGCCGTAGGCGGCCTCCGTGTCGGCCCACACGTCGTAGGTCTCGGGGAAGAGCCGGCCGGTGTCGAGGGTGACGATCTCCGTGCGGCCCTTGTTGAGAGCGATCGCGTGGGTGAGCGCCTGATCCTCGATGCCGAGGCTGGTGGTGAAGACGAGCCGACCGGGAATGCGGTCCTCGACGAGGCGGATGCGCCCGCGAAGGTCCAGCCCCGCCATTGCGTCGGCGAGGTCCCCGGCCGCCCGGACGAGGGCAGCGGTCATGTGCGTAAAATCGAATTGCCTGCTTGTCGGAGTTCTGAGATGTTCGCTATAACGAACGCTGTCAAGGCGTCGCACCCGCCACACACGCAAATCCGCGTTGCGGTGCGCGCGTTGCGGCAACGGTCGCCACGGCGGATCGTTGCCCGCTCATAAAAAATTCTTCTCGTTCGGATACCCGAGCGGCACTGCGCCGCCCCGGGCGTCCGGCCCCCTCACCGCCCCTTCGGAGAGGCCACCTTGGACTCGATCGACCTGAAGATCCTCGCGCTCCTGCAGAAGGACGCCACGCTCTCCATCGCCGCCATCGGCGAGCAGGTCGGGCTGTCGCAGACCCCCTGCTGGAAGCGCATCCAGCGCCTCGAAGCCGACGGCGTGATCGACCGGCGGGTGGCGGTGCTGGACCCGGTGAAGCTCGGGCTCGGGCTCACCGTGTTCGTCTCCATCGAGACAGCGGACCATTCCAAGGACTGGCTGGACCGCTTCGCCGACCGCATCGCCGCCATGCCGGAGGTGCTGGAATTCTACCGCATGGCCGGCGACGTCGATTACATGCTGCGCGTCGTCGTGGCCGACATGGCCGCCTACGACACCTTCTACAAGAACCTCATCGCCACCCTGCCGCTCAAGAACGTGACCTCGCGCTTCGCGATGGAGAAGGTGAAGTCCACCACCGCGCTTCCGCTGCCCGCGCCGCCCCCGCGGGGCCGCGCCGAGCCGCGACTCGCGGTGGTCGGAGAATAAACTTTCTTTTTGCGCCGCAACGACAGACAATCTCTTCTCTCCGGCGAGCGTTCTTTAAAACGGACATCCCTCCGTTGACAGCGGCGCCCGGCCGGACGACATGGCACCTACGATGTCCAAGACAGCACTCCTCCCCCGCACCGCCCCGTTCGGCGATCAGGAGCGGGCCCATCTCGACGCGGCGCTGGGCGCCGCGACGCCGATCCAGCGGGCGTGGCTCACGGGCTTCCTCGCCGGCCTCGACGCGGCCGCGGGCCAGCCCGCCGCCGCGACGGCAGCAGCCCCGGCCGCGCCGCCCAAGGCCGCCGAGCCGCTGACGATCCTGTTCGCCTCCGAATCGGGCAATTCCGAAAAGCTCGCGGGCGATGTCAGCAAGCTCGCACGCAAGCAGGGCTTCAAGCCGAAGGTGGTCGATTTCGCCGAACTCGACCTCGCGACGCTGCCCAAAGCCGGCAAGCTCGTCGCCATCGCGGCGACCTGGGGCGAGGGCGAGCCCCCCGCCCGCGCGGTGCGGGCCTATGGCGAGCTGATGGGCGACGGTGCGCCGCGCCTCGACGGCGTCGAGTTCGGCGTGCTGGCGCTCGGCGACACGAGCTACGCGGAGTTCTGCGCCATCGGCAAGGCGCTGGACGCGCGCTTCGAGGCGCTCGGCGCCAAGCGCGCTTACGACCGCGCCGACCTCGACCTCGACTTCGAGAAGCCCGCCGCCGACTGGATCAAGGGCGCGCTCAAGGCGCTGGCCCCGGCGGAGGCGCCCGCGGGCAACGTCGTCGCCGTCGATTTCCGCGCCGCGGGCGGCGAGGACGAGGAAGCCGAGGTCAGCCGCGATCCGGTCGTGGTCGAAGTCATCGACCACGTGAACCTCAACTCCTCGCGCTCCGACAAGGAGACGATCCACCTCGCCCTCGAATTCGAGGACGGCGCGCCGGCCTACGAGCCCGGCGATTCGCTGGAGATCTTCCCCGAGAACGATCCGCAGCTCGTCGAGGACATCCTCAAGGCCGCGGGCCTCTCGGGCGACGAGGCCCTGCGCAAGGCGCTGCTTTCGGAGCGCGACATCACCACGCTCTCGGTCACGACCATCGAGCGCTTCGCCAAGGCCACGGGCCACGCGGACGCTAGAGAATTCGTGGAGAGCGGCGAGGCGAAGGCCTGGATCGAGGGTCGCCACCTGATCGACCTGCTGGAGCGCTTCCCCGTCACGCTCACGGCCGACCACCTCAACACCGTGACCCGGCCGCTGCCGCCGCGGGCCTATTCCATCGCGTCCTCGCGCAAGGAAGTCGGCGACGAGGTGCATCTCACCGTCGCGGCCGTACGCTACGAGACCCACGGCCGCGCCCGCTCCGGCGTCGCCTCGGTCCACGTCGCGGATCGCATCAAGAACGGCGCCAAGCTGCGGGTCCGGGTGAAGCCGAACAAGCACTTCCGCCTGCCCTCGGACCCCGCCACCGACATCATCATGGTCGGCCCCGGCACCGGCGTCGCCCCGTTCCGCGCCTTCGTGCAGGAGCGCCGCGCCACCGAGGCAACCGGTCGCTCGTGGCTGTTCTTCGGCGACCGCCACTTCACCCACGATTTCCTGTACCAGCTCGAATGGCAGGACGCGCTGGAGGACGGCTCGCTCGCCAAGATCGACGTCGCCTTCTCCCGCGACCAGCCGGAGAAGATCTACGTGCAGGACCGGATCGACCAGCACGCCGCCGAACTGGTGGAATGGCTCGACGGCGGCGCTCACTTCTACGTCTGCGGCGACGCCAAGAACATGGCGAAGGACGTTCACGCCGCCGTGGTGCGGGCGTTCCAGACCGTGAAGGGCCTGTCCGCCGCCGACGCGGAGGCGCATGTCGCCGGGCTGGAGCGGGCCAAGCGCTACCAGCAGGACGTTTACTAGCACGGGTTTCCCTCTCCCCTCTGCGGGAGAGGGTGGCCCCGAAGGGGTCGGGTGAGGGGCACCCGGCTTCTGGAGATTTCACGTCGCGTGCGGCCAAGCGGCACCGTCGCTCCCCTCTCCCGCCTGCTCCGCAGGCACCCTCCCCCGCAGAGGGGGGAGGGTCGAAGCTATCGGATCACCGCCATGGACGACCACAAGCCGATCGACACCCCGGACGGCCCGGCGCTGGACACGCCCGGCTCGGGCGCGCGCCGCTACGACGCGCCGCCGTCCGATCGCCCGATCACCGAGGCCGAAGCGGCGAAAGCCGCCGGGCTCGCCCACAACGAGCACCTGAAGATCGCCTCCGGGTATCTCCGCGGCGGCCTCGCCGACGGGCTCCTCAAGCACGCCACCGGCGCGATCTCCGAGGACGACGGGCAGCTCGTCAAGTTCCACGGCATGTACATGCAGGACGACCGGGATATCCGGGCGGAGCGCACCAAGAAGAAGCTCGAGAAGGCGTTCAGCTTCATGATCCGCCTGCGGATCGCGGGCGGCGTCGTCACGCCCAAGCAGTGGCTGGCGCTGGACGAGATCGCCACCACCTACGCCAACGGCACGCTCCGGGCGACGACGCGCCAGACGTTCCAGTATCACGGCGTCATCAAGTCGAACCTCAAGCGCACTATGGCGGCGATCGACGCGGTGCTGCTCGACACCATCGCGGCCTGCGGCGACGTGAACCGCAACGTCATGGCCGCGACGAACCCGGCGCAGGCAGGAGCCCACAAGGCGGCCTACCAGCTCGCCAAGGACATCTCCGACAGCCTGCTGCCGAAGACCAACGCTTGGCGCGAGATCTGGCTCGACGGCGAGCGCGTGGTCGGCGGCGAGGACGAGGTCGAGCCGGTCTATGGTAAGACCTACCTGCCGCGGAAGTTCAAGACCGTGGTCGCCGTGCCCCCCTCCAACGAGGTCGACATCTTCGCTCACGATCTCGGCTTCATCGCGATCCTCGACAAGAAGAATAAGGTGACGGGCTGGAACGTTACGGTCGGCGGCGGCATGGGCATGACCCACGGCGAGCCCGACACCTTCCCGCGCACCGCCGACGTAATGGGCTTCTGCAAGCCGGAAGACGCGCTCAAGGTTGCGGAAGCCGTGATGACGGTCCAGCGCGATTGGGGCAACCGCAAGAACCGCAAGAACGCCCGGCTCAAATACACGATCGAGCGCTTCGGCCTCGACGCGTTCCGCAGCGAGGTCGAGACCCGCATCGGCAAGAAGCTGGGGGCCCCGAAGCCCTTCACGTTCGAGGGCAACGGCGACCGCTACGGCTGGGTCGAGGGTGACGACGGGCGCCACCATCTCACGCTCTACGTGCCGTCGGGCCGCATCAAGGACGTCGAGGGCGGTCCCCAGTTCCTCACGGGCCTGCGCCGCATCGCCGAGGTGCACGAGGGCGATTTCCGGCTGACCGGCAACCAGAACGTCATCATCGCCAACGTGCCGGCCGAGAAGCGCGCCGAGATCGAGGCGCTGGTCGATCAGCACGCCATGACCAAGGGCGCGGGGGCGCTGCGCCGCAACTCCATGGCCTGCGTCGCGCTGCCGACTTGCGGCCTCGCGCTCGCCGAGAGCGAGCGCTACCTGCCCGACCTGCTCACCGAGTTGGAGGAGAGCCTCGCCAGCCACGGCCTGGAAAACGACGAGATCACGATCCGCTCGACCGGCTGCCCCAACGGCTGCGCCCGGCCCTTCATCAGCGAGATCGGCCTCGTCGGCCGCGGCCCCGAGCGCTACCACCTCTACCTCGGCGCCGCCTTCGACGGCTCGCGCCTGAGCAAGCTCTACCGCGAGGACGTGACGGCGGGCGAAATCCGGGGCGTGCTCGACCCGCTGTTCGCGGCCTACGCGAAGGACCGGCAGGCGGGCGAGCGCTTCGGCGACTTCGTCATCCGCGCCGGCTACGTCGCCAAGACGACGAACGGACCGGACTTCCACGAGCGCACGGGGCCGGTGAAGGCGGCTTGATCGAAGGAACGACAGGACCCGCCCGTGATCGGAACGTGGGTGGGTCCGGCGCTTGCCGGTGCCGCTGACCTCGTCCAAACTCGACCGAGGGTTCGGTTCGCGAGTCTTCGGCGGGGTTAGGCGACAGGTCATGACCGACGACATACCCGGCTCGCACGGACGCGGCCCGCGCCGGCTCTATCTTCGTCGTGCCGCCGCACCGCGCGAGGCGGGGGGCGAGACAGGGCTATCCTCGCCGCAGAACAACCTCATCCTGCGCCAACTCCAGGGGCTTCGAAGCGAGAACAAGGAGTTCCTGGAGCGGCATGTCCGCGACCGGGAACTGCTCATCCGGCTCTCCGAGCGTATGGAACTCGGGTTCGAGCATATCCGCACGGACATCAAGGAGTTGCGCCACGAGGTGAACGACCTGCGCTCCGACATGGTGTTGCTGGAGAACAAGATCCTCAACGGCCAGAACGAGATCCTCGATATCGTCCGGCGGATCGACGCCGCGGAGGAGGCCGAGGCGTTCGAATTGGTCGAACTCGACGACGACGCCGCAACGCCCCGGTAGACGCCCTCACGCCTGCGCGGCCGGCACCACCGCCACGTTGTCGATCAACCGCGTGCTTCCGAGGTAGGCCGCCGCGATCACCCGCGCCGGGCGCTCGACCCGCGTGACGGGGCTCAGCGTGTCGGCGTCGCGGAGTTCGAGATACTGCACCGGGCCGAAGCCCGCGGCCTCCAGTTCCGAAATGCCCCCTGCCAGCAGCGGCGCGGCCTCGGCGCCCTCTGCAAGCCGCTCGGCGATGTGCGAGAGCACCGCGTGCAGGCGCGGTGCGGTCGCCCGCTCGGGCGGGGCGAGGTAGCGGTTGCGCGAGGAGAGGGCGAGGCCGTCCGTCTCGCGCAAGGTCGGCACGCCTTCGATGGCGACGGGCACGTCGAGGTCGCGCACGACCGAGCGGATCACTTGGAGCTGCTGAAAATCCTTCTCGCCGAACAGCGCCACGTCCGGCCCGACTTGGATAAGGAGCTTCGTCACCACCGTGGCCACGCCCGAGAAGTGGCCGGGGCGAAATGCGCCGCACAGGCCCTCCGCCGCGGGGCCGGGCTCGATGCGGGTGGAAAAACCCGCCGGGTACATCGTCTCGACCGAGGGCAGCCACGCCGCGTCGGCGCCGGCCTGCGCCAGCAGGGCGAGGTCGGTGTCGGTGTCGCGCGGGTAGCGCGAAAAATCCTCGGTCGGGCCGAACTGGGTCGGGTTGACGAAGATGCTGACCACCGCCCGCTGGCCGATCGCGCGGGCATGGGCAACGAGGGCGAGGTGGCCGGCATGCAGCGCCCCCATGGTCGGCACCAGCACGATCCGCTCACCCGCCCGCCGCCACGCCGCGACCTGCGCGCGCAAGGGTTCGAGACGGTCGAAGCGGAGAAGCGTGTCGGACATGGGACGTCTCGTGGGATGGACGAAGGCTGCACAGGTAAGCGGCCCGCGGGGCGGATGCCAGTCGCCGGCACCCGCACGATTCGAAGGCTGACCGAGCTGCCTCACCGCGCGGGGTCGTGGATCGGTCGCGCCGCCCGCTCGAAACATTGCCGAATGTTCCCGAACATAGCTTCCTTTTTGTCCGTAAGTCGTTGTCGGAGCGTGGGAAATATGTTGCCGCAAGGGCACGCCGGGGCGCGAAGCTTGGGCGTTCTCTCATAAATGCCCCGATAGAGGCTGTGGCGCGATTGTGGCGGCGACGCTTCTCGGGTGACAAACGGGCCAAGGCCTCTCGGGTGGGCCAAACACCAAACCAAAAGGGCTCGGGGAATGAGTTTGCGAGTGCTGCGCGGCAGCCTGATCGCATCGGTGGCGCTGCTGCCGGGGCAGGTTCTGGCCCAGCAGGCCGTGACGCTGGACGAGATCAGCGTCGTCTCGAACACGCCCGTCGCGGCGCCGCGCCGGGTTGTCACCGCGCCGACCGCCTCGGGCGGCATCCGCGAACTGACCGTTCTCGACGGCATCGACCGCAACAAGGTCGCGCACAACACCAGCGTGCTGACGGCCAGCGACGTGAACCGCGTCGGCTTCCCGAGCGTGGTGCGCTCCCTCGACGAGCGGGTCGCCTCGATCAGCATCAACAACGCGCAGGGCAACCCCTTCCAGCCGACGATCACCTATCGCGGCTTCGAGGCCTCGCCGCTCGGCGGCTCGCCGCAGGGTGTCGCGGTCTACGTCAACGGCGCGCGCTTCAACACCTCGTTCGGCGACACGGTGCAGTGGGACCTGATCCCCGACATCGCGGTCGACCGGATCGAGCTGGAGGGCTCCAACCCGGCCTTCGGCCTCAACGCGCTCGGCGGCTCGCTCGCGGTGTCGCTCAAGAACGGCTTCACCTACCAGGGCAGCGAGATCAACCTGCTCGGCGGCTCGTTCGGCCGCGGCGCGGTGGCGTTCCAGCACGGCCAGCGGGTGGACAACGTCGCCCTCTACGTTGCGGGCAACAAGCTCGGCGAGTCGGGCTGGCGCCGCCACTCCCCCTCGCGCCTCAACCAGATCTACGCCGACCTCGGCGTGCTGGCCGAGAAGGGCGAGTTCCACTTCAACGTGATCGGCGCGAGCAACAGCCTCACCGGCAACGGCACCGCCCCGGTCGAGCTGCTCCAGACCAAATACAACGACGTCTTCACCTATCCCGACCAGACCAAGAACGACTTCCTGCGCTTCCAGCTGTCGGGCAACTACGACATCACGCCGACCATCAGCGTGCAGGGCAACGCCTATTACGGCCTGTTCAAGCAGCGCACCGCCAACGGCGACGCGGCGGACGTGGAGAACTGCGAGGCCGACCAGCGCTTCCTGTGCTCGGAGGGGGCCGACGACGAGCAGTTCTTCCTGCGTGACCGCACCGGCAACCGCGTGCTGGCCAGCAGCGTCCGCACCTTCAACTTCGGCGCGGTCAACCCGGCCTTCGCCGACCGGTTCGACGAGGGCGGCCCCTACGCCTTCCTCAACCAGACCCGCACCAACACCGACAATTTCGGCGCCACGATCCAGACCACGGTGCGCGAGACGCTGTTCGGCCTGCCGAACCGCTTCGTGCTCGGCGGCTCCTACGACGGCGGTCGCACCCGCTTCAACGCCGACAACTCGATCGGCGGCCTGACCGCCGACCGCGGCTTCTCGCCCCCCGGCACCATCGTCTCCAGCGACGACGGCATCATCACCCCGGTCTCGGTGCGCACGTCGAACGATTACGGCGGCATCTACTTCTCGAACGTCACCGACCTGACCGACCGGCTGACCCTGACGCTGCAGGGCCGGTTCAACATGGCCCACATCGTGCTGAAGGATCAGATCGGCACCGCGCTGAACGGCGACCACTACTACCAGCGCTTCAACCCCGGCATCGGCGCCACCTACAAGATCATCCCGGACTACCTCAACGTCTACGGCGGCTACTCCGAGGCCAACCGCGCCCCGACGCCGGCGGAGCTGTCCTGCGCCGATCCGCAGGCGCCGTGCTCGCTCACCAACTTCTTCGTCGGCGATCCGCCGCTCAAGCAGGTCAAGGCCCGCACCGTCGAGGCCGGCATCCGCGGCCGCATCCCGCAGCCCGACGAGTGGTTCGGCGGCATCCTGTCCTACAAGGCGGGCTTCTTCTCGACCCGCAACGACGACGACATCCTGTTCGTGCCGGCCCCCGACACGATCGGCCGCGCCTATTTCCGCAACGTCGGCTCGACCAAGCGGCAGGGCGTCGAGGCGAGCCTGTTCTACACCGCGCCGACGTGGTCGGCCTTCGTCGACTACGCCTATGTCGATGCGACCTTCCAGTCGCCGATCGAACTCGCTGCGCCGGGCAACCCGTTCAACAGCGAGGGCGGCGACGAGGGCGGCCTCGTGCAGGTCCGTCCGGGCAACCGCCTGCCCGGCGTCGCGCCGCATCAGGTCAAGTTCGGCTTCAACTATCAGGTCACGCCGGAATGGCGCATCGGCGCGCTCGGCCGCTTCGCCACCGGCAAGTTCCTCGTCGGCGACCCGTCCAACCTGAACAAGACCACCGGCGACTATGCGGTGTTCGGCTTCAACACCTCCTACCGCGTGACCGAGAACATCGAGATCTACGGCTACGTCGAGAACGCGCTGAACCGCCGCTATTCGACCTTCGGCACCTTCTCGCCGGTGGACGAGGTTCCGATCATCGCGGTGCCGAACGCCTCGATCAACCGCAGCCTCGCGCCCGGCGCCCCGATCGCGGCCTTCGGCGGCATGCGCATCCTGTTCGCTCCCCCGCCGCCGGCCGCCCCGATCGAGCCGCTGGTCCGCAAGGGCTGAGCCCATACATCCGGGACGGCCTCGGCCGTCCCGGCGACGAAGATCGACCGTTCGAGAAGCGCGGCGCCGGGCCCCCGGCGCCGCGCTTTTTCGTGCCGCTACCCCTCGCCGGCCGCATGCAACCGTCCGGGATCGGACACGTTCCTCTGGGAATCCCGCCCGCACCGATTGCCAAATCGTCCCGGGCGAGTTACGCAAGGAAGCAGGCCGGGACGACGGGTGCGCGAGGCGCGCGACCGTTTCCCGCCAGCCCGTTTGCCGACCCGCCCGGTTCGCGCCGGGCTCCACGACTAGGAGACTGATCCCCCATGGCGTTCCGCCCCACCCACGTCGCCCTTCTCGCCCTCGCGCTCGGCGCCGCCGCCCCGGCCTTCGCCGCCCCGTCGATGACCAAGGTCGACGTCGCCGCCTTCGATCCGGACAAGGACGGCACGATCGATCTCAAGGAGGCCCAGGCCGCCGCCTCCGCCGCCTTCGACAAGCTCGATCCGGATAAGGACGGCACCCTCGACGCCAAGGAGTTGAAGGGCCGCATGAGCGAGGCCGACCTGAAGCAGTTCGACCCGGACAGCGACGGCACCCTCGATAAGAAGGAATATCTCGCCGCCGTGGCCGCCCAGTTCAAGGCCGCCGACCCGGACAACGACGGCACCATCGACGCCAAGGAGCTGTCGGGCCCGGCCGGTTCGGCCCTCGTCACGCTGATGCGCTAAAACCGAGCAGCCGCTCGACGAGGGGGCGCGGACCGCGAGGTCCGCGCCCTTTTTCATGCGGGCAGGCGCGCCGGGGGCGTAGCGTCGCAGGCCGGAAACTTCTCCTCGGTTCGACGGCTTTCTGGGCACCCGGTCGGCTTATGCGCCGGCCTTCGCTCCCCGGAGACAGCACCTGATGCGTATCGCCCTCGGCCTGCCGGCCGCTCTCGCCTTCCTCGTGGCGGCCGGCCCCGCCCTCGCCGTGACCTGCAAGGACGACATCTCCGCGGTCGAGCGGCGGCTCAACAGCGCCGGGGCCGAGATGGTGACCGGCAAGGAGCCGCCCGGCGGCCCGACCAGCTCCAACTCGCCGATGGCCCTCGACAAGCCGCCGGAGGGCAAGCCGTCCGACCCCTCCACCAAGCCGACCAAGGCCGGCGTGGAGGAGGCCCGCAAGCTGCTCGCCACCGCCAAGGAGCAGGACAAGGCCGGCAAGGAGACCGAGTGCCAGAACACCATGACGAAGGTGAAGGAGGCGGCGGGCGCGCTGCCCTAACCGGTTCGTCGTTCGCATGAGAAAAGCCCGGAGCCGTGAGGCTCCGGGCTTTTTTGTTTTGCAGCCCCGTTGTCAGCCCCTCCCCGTCATTGCGGCGGGCAGGAACCTCAATACGCGCTGTCGGTCTTGAACAGGGCCAGCGGCGTGGTGGCGAGAATCTTCAGGTCGAACAGGATCGACCAGTTCTCGATGTAGTGCAGGTCGTGCTCGACGCGGCGCTGGATCTTTTCGCTGGTGTCGGTCTCGCCGCGCCAGCCGTTGATCTGGGCCCAGCCGGTGATGCCGGGCTTGACCTTGTGGCGGGCGAAGTAGCCGTCCACCACCTGATCGTAGAGGGTGTTGGCGGCCTTGGCCTGGAGGGCGTGCGGGCGGGGGCCGACGAGGGACAGATCGCCGCGGATCACGTTGAAGAGCTGCGGCAACTCGTCGAGCGAGGTCTTGCGGATGAAGCGCCCGACCGGGGTCACGCGGGAATCCGTCTTGGTGACGAGGCGCGCGGCGCCGGCATCGCACTGATCGACGTACATCGAGCGGAACTTGAACACCTCGATCAGCTCGTTGTTGAAGCCGTAGCGCTTCTGCCGGAACAGCACCGGGCCGGACGAGGTGAGCCGCACCGCCAGCGCCACGCCGAGCATGACGGGCGAGAGCGCGAGCAGCAGGCCGAGGCCGACGAAGCGGTCGAACAGGCCCTTGGTGATGACGTCCCAATCGGCCAGCGGCTTGTCGAACACGTCGAGCAGCGGCACGGTGCCGAGATAGGAATAGGCGCGCGGGCGCAGGCGCAGCTTGGTCGCATGCGCCGAGAGGCGGATGTCGACCGGCAGGACCGAGAGCTTGGCCAACATCTGCAGGATGCGGGCTTCGGCCGAGATCGGCAGGGTGAACACCACGAGATCGACGCGGTTGCGGCGGGCGAAGGCGACGAGGTCGCTGACGTTGCCGAGCTTGGGATAGCCCGCGACGTGGTCGCTGGCGCGCTCGTCGCCGCGGTCGTCGAACACGCCGACGATGCGGATGCCGCTGTCGGGGCCGGCCGCGTGCAGCGCGCCGATCAGTTCCTCGGCGACCGCGCCGCCGCCGACGATGGCGGTACGCCGGTCGAAGCGCCCGCGCGACATCTGCACCCGCACGAAGGCGGAAAGCGCCGAGCGGCCGAGCATCAGCGCGGCGAGGCCCGCGGCGAAGAAGCTGATGAGCCAGATCCGCGAGTAATGGTCGGACACCTTGGCCAGCACCATCGCGCCGGCTACCATCAGGAAGGCGAGCGACCAGCCGGTGACGAGCTTGAGCCCGGTCTTGGGTAGGTGGCGGAAGGCGCCGATGCGGTAGCAGCCCGCCGCCTGGAACAGGCCGACGGCCGCGACCGCGACGGCGAAGATGGCGGCGGGGTAGCGCGGGGCGAGCGGCACCTTACCGTGGAGCAAGGCCACGTGCAGGGCGAAGCCGATCAGCACGAGCCCGCCGAACTCGGCGAGCCGGACGCAGCCGGCCAGCACCACCGGCGACAGCCAGGGGCTCGCGGGCGGCAGGGGGGCGAGGTCCGGCGCCTCGCCGGCCTCGCCGAGGGCGAGCGGCGGCGGCACCGGGGTCGGGGCGCCGGCTTGCCCGGCCACCTTCAGCAGATCGCGGACGTCGATGGCACTCATGGCGGACTTATCCCAATGGGGAGGCGCGGGATTTCTTTGAAGGTTCGGGAGCCGGGACGGCTCCCGCGGGCGGATCAGGCCGTAGCCGGGGCGGGCTGCACGGCGGCGGGGCGGGCGGCGAGCGCGGCGGCGTAGCCGCACAGCACGTCGGCCCCCATGCGGTTCATCGAGAAGCGGGCGCGCACCGAGTCGCTCAGAGCCTTGGCCCGCCCGTCGCGGGTCTCGGCCGGCTCGTCGAGGATGCGGGCGATGGCCTCGCTCAGCGCCGCGACATCGCGCGGCGGCACGAGGCCGCCGGAGAAGGCGCCGAAGATCTCGGGGATGCCGCCGACATTGGTCGCCACCAGCGGCTGGCAGGCGGCGGCGGCCTCCAGCACCACGTAGGGCAGCGACTCGGCGAGCGAGGGCACCACCATCACCCGGCCGCGGCCGAGCACCGGCCGGATCGGCTGGGGCGGCTCGAAGGCGATGGCGTCGCGCACGCCGAGTTCGTCGGCCATCGCGGTCAGGCTCTCGGTGTCGGGCCCGGAGCCGACCATCAGCAGGCGCAGGCGGCGGCCCTCGGTCTTGAGGCGCGAGAGCGCCATCAGCAGGAACGGCAGGCCCTTGGCCTCGCGCAACTCGCCGACATAGACGAGGTCGAACGCCGCCGCGACGGTGCCGACGGGCTCGAACTCGGACTCGGCGATGCCGTTGTGGACGATGCGGGCGAGGCGCTCGGGCCCGCCGGCATAGGCGCGATGGCGCGCGGCGACGAACTCGCTCTCGAACAGGAACACGTCGGTGGTGCGCGCGAGCTGCCGCTCGATGCCCATGTAGAGCCGGTGCAGCATCGTGCCGGGGCGGTAATTGTAGCTGCCGCCGTGGGGCGTGTAGGCGCGGATCGGCCCGTTCGCGACGGGGCAGAGCCGGGCATAGACGCCGCCCTTGGCGCCGTGGCCGTGCAGCACGTCCGCCGCGACCGCCCGCACCCGCGCCCGCACGCCCATCAGCGCGGCGGCGTCGGAGACGGGATGCGGGTTGCGCCGCATCGGCAGCCGCACGACGCCGAGCGCCAGATGCGGCGCGAGTTCGGCCAGCGCCCGCTCGGCGCGCTCGCCGCCGGTGTTGGCGTCGCAGACGATGCCGACCCGGTGCCCCGCCGCCGCCTGGATGCGGGTGAGATCGACCACGTGCCGGAACAGCCCGCCGACGGGGGCGCGGAAGACGTGGAGGATGCGCAAGGATTCCCCCGTCCGGCAGGGCGCGGGCAGATCGAGGGCGAGCGGCTCGGAAACCGGGCGGGTCGGCGCGAGGCCGGGGGCGAGGGAAGCGACCACGGTGGAGCAGTCTCCGCGGGGGGCGGTCCCGAAACGGGCGCCCGATGGCCGGGAGAATTGCGCGCGAGGGGTCAGCGGCGGGTTAAGGGAACCGGCGCAATGCCGACTCACCGGCCGCCGGGGGCCGCTGGGCCCGTGTTTTGTACGGTTGGGTTAGGCTTCGGTGAACGTTGAGCGCCGACCGCCCCCGCCTCTCAGAAAAACCGCTCCTTGATCACGATCGTGTCGCCCGGCCGCACCGGGTAGGACATCGGCACGATGCCGTTGATGAGCCCGCCGGGCCCGTCGCGGGTCAGCACGGCGTAGTCGCGGGCGGCGCGGGGGCCGAAGCCCGCCGCGATCGCCACCGCGGACTCGACCGTCATGCCGTTGACGTAGGGGTACTGGCCCGAGGTCGTGACCTCGCCCAGAATGTAGAACGGCCGGTAGGCATCGACCTCGACGGTGACGTGCGGCTCGCGCACGTAACCCGAGGACAGCTTGCCCTCGATCGTCCGCGCGGCCTGGGCCGTGCTCTGCCCGCCGACCTGCACCGTGCCGATCAGCGGCATGGCGATGCGCCCGGCCCCGTCGACGGCGTAGATGTTCGACAGGTTGTCCTGCCCGAAGACGATGACCCGCAGCTTGTCGCCCGCGGCGAGCGTGTAGCGGCTGCCGATCGAGCCGGTGCCGGTGGCGTCGAGGTCGGCCGTCCGGAAGTCCGGACGCAGGCAGCCGCCGAGCGCCAGCACGGTCGGAAGGCCGAAGAGGAATGCGCGCCGATGCATCGTCATCGCCGTTATGGTGAATCTCATCTCACCTCTAAACCGCCGTGGTTAATGAACCCTGACGTGCCGAACGAAGACGGCGCCTGAGCCGAATGCCTTAACCTGCGGGAAACCTTAACAGGTTCTATTGAGGCAACAGGGGTCGATTGCCTCGATCCCGGCCCTGCTCTGCGTGAAGACTGCCCATGCCTCGCCTCAGGCCGCCGACCGAACCCGTCGCCGTCAACGAGCGCCCCCGCGCCGCCGGGGACGGGCTGTCGGTGACGCAGATGGCCTCGGTGCTCGGCCGCTCCTGGGCCTGGATCGCGGGGCCGACGCTCGCCGTGGCGCTGGGCGCGGGCGTCTTCGTGCAGGTCGTCGCGCCGCGTTACACCGGCGAGGCCAAGGTGCTCTTGGAAAGCCGCGACCCGGCATTCGCCCGCACCGCGGCCGAGCGCGGCGAGCAGATCCAGCCGATCGACGAGCAGGCGGTGGCGAGCCAGGTGCAGGTGGCGATGTCGCGCGACCTCGCCCGCCAGGCGATCCGCAGCCTCAAGCTCGTCGGCAACCCGGAATTCGATCCGCAGGCCGCGGGCGTGTCGCCGATCCAGAGCGCGCTGATGCTGCTCGGCGTCACCGCCTCGCCGATGGAGCGTTCGCCCGAGGACCGGGTGCTCGACAACTATCTGGAGCGCCTGCTGGTCTATCCGGTCGGCAAGTCGCGCATCCTCGCGATCGAGTTCAAGTCGCGCGATCCGGACCTCGCCGCCCGCGGCGCCAACACGGTGGCCGACCTCTACCTCGCCTCGCTCGCCGCCGCCTCGGTCGACACCGCGCGCTACGCCTCGACGTGGCTCGGCAACAACATCGAGACCCTGCGGGCGCGGGTGGCCGAGGCCGAGGCCCGGGTCGAGGCGTTCCGCGCCCAGAACGGCCTGATCGGCACCGGTTCGGCCGCGAGCCAGCCGCTCTCGGCGCAGCAGCTCTCGGAGCTGTCGAGCCAGCTGACGCAGGCCCGCACCATCAAGGCCGACCTCGCCGCGCGCGCAAAGCTCTTGAAGGACATGATCAAGGACGGGCGCGCCTTCGAGATTCCGGATGTCGCCAACAACGAGCTGATCCGGCGCACCGTCGAGAGCCGCATGACGCTGCGGGCGCAGCTCGCGCTCGAATCGCGCACGCTGCTGCCGGCGCACCCGCGCATCAAGGAGCTGACCGCCCAGGTCCAGGATCTGGAGACCCAGATCAAGGCGGCGGCCGAGCGCGTGGTGCGTACGCTGGAGAACGACGCCAAGATCGCGGGCGCCCGCGTCGAGAGCCTGCAGGCGGCCGTCGACGGTCAGCAGGATGTGGTCGCCAAGGGCAACACCAGCGAGGTGCAGCTGCGGGCGCTCGAGCGCGAGGCGAAGTCGCAGCGCGAGCAGCTCGAATCCTACCTGTCGCGCTACCGCGAGGCCGCCGCCCGCGACGCCGAGAGCGCGACGCCCGCCGACGCCCGCGTGGTCTCCCGCGCGGTGACGCCGGAACTGCCCTCGTTCCCCAAGAAGGTACCGATCGTCGCCTTCGCGACCCTGCTCGCCTTCCTCCTGTCCTCGGCCGCCGTCATCGGCCGGCATCTCCTCAAGAACCCGCCCGCGCCCCGCCCCGCCCGGTTCGAGGCCGAGGACGAGCTGCCGCCGGACCACTTCCCCGAGCCGGAGGGTCCGCGCCGCCGCGCCCCCGAGGCCCCGCCGATGCCGGCCTCGGCCGCGGAGCGGTTCGCCCCGGCGCTCGCCTTCGCCCATTCCCTGCGGGCGACCGCCACCGTCCACCAGCCGATCTTCGGCGGCCCGCAGGGGCTCGCCCCGGTCGCCCCGCTCGGGAACGCGCGGCCGGCCGGCGCGATCGACCTCGACCGGCTGATCGAGCGGCTCGCCACGACCAAGGCCGGCGAGGGCACCTGCATCCTCGTGGTCGAGACCGAACAGAACCGCGCGGATGCCGGCCTCGCCGCCGAACTCGCCCGCTCTTTAAGCCCGCGCGCCCGCACCCTCCTGGTCGATGTCAACGGCGCGCCCGGCGGCCTGTCCGGCCCCGGCCTGACCGATCTGGTCGCGGGCGAGGCCGCCTTCCTCGACGTGATCCAGCCGGTGCGCGGCTCGCGCCTGCACGCCATCGGCCGCGGCCTCACCGAGCGCGAGGTGCTGATGGAGGAGCCGCAGGCGCTCGCCATCGCCCTCAACGCCATGACCCAGAGCTACGACTGGGTGCTGTGCCGCCTCGACGCCGCGGGCTCGGACGCCGGCGACCTGATCTCGGCCTGCGGCCCCTGCGCCGACTCGATCGTCATCGCCTCGAACGAGGCCCCCGACGCCCCCGCGCTCGTCACCCTCTACGGCCTCGCCCGCGAGACCGGCGCCGCCCAGGTCCTCGTCGCCCAGGATCGCGAGACGGCGCCGCGCCGGGCGCAGCGGGACGAGCGGCTGGAAGAGACGCCGCTGCGGCTGTCGGCTTGAGCGGCATACTTTTGCTGGCGGATTGATCGCCGCCGGTTCAGCCGCTCCCCCCTCTCCCCGCACGCGGGGAGAGGGTCGCGACGACCCCGTCGTCGGCGCGACAAGCAGTAGCGAGGGTGAGGGGGCGGAGCCGGAGGAGCCTCTTCCGTCGAGGCCCCCTCACCTTCGGCTGCCGCCTCGCTTCATGCCCCGACGAGGGGGCATGAAGCCCTCTCCCCGCACGGCAGGGAGAGGGGATGCGCCTCATCCCCGCCGCAGCTTCCGCAGCCGTTGCGCCACTGCAAAAAGCCGCGGCGAGCGCTTGATCCGGTGCTTCAGCCGCACCGCACTCCCCGCGGCGACCGCGAAGAGATGGCCCGCCGCGCTCACCGGCACCACCGATTCCACCAGTTCGATGGTCTCGTCGCAGGTCTTGGCCTTGTAGCTCGCCTCGCCGACGCCGAGGTCGAGCGCCCGGCGACCGCGGGCCGATTGATCGCCGATCAGGCGGTGCAGCAGGATCTCGCCGGGGCTGAAGCGGCCGAGCTCCGGATCGGTGTCGAACGAGGTCCACATCCCGCAGAAGCGGTGGGCATCGACCGCGCCGCCGAAGGTCGCGAGCACCCGGCCGGATTCGGTCTCCAGAGCATGCACCTCGATCGCCGGGCCGCGCCCCTCGACCGGCGCGGTGGCAGCCGTGATGAACCGGCGCACCGCCGGTTCGGCATAGGCATCGGTGACGCCGAGCGCGGCGAATCGGGCCGCCTTCTGCGCGTAGAACGCCGCCTGGATGGCTTGCACCTCCGCGACCGTCGCGGCGACGCGGTGGCGCACCGGCCCTAGGGCCTCCACCAGCTTGCGCTCCTTGGCCCGGACCTTTTTCCGCGCGTCGCCGCTGAAGACGCGCTTGAGCGTCGCCCCCGCGTCGGGGCCGAGCAGCAGGCCGTAGGCGTCGCTGGGCGCGGGCTGGCCGCGATGGCTCAGCGGGTTCGGCACCCCGTCCCAGAAGCGCGGCTGGTGGGTGAAGCGAAACGCGTCGATGCCGGCTTGCCGCCCGGCCCGCACCAGCGCCTCGGCCAGTTCCTCCGGGCGCATCGCCGCCGCCTCGCGGGAGGCGAAGAGCGGCATGTGGAAGTTGGCGTGGCGATCCCCGATCACCCGCGCGACCCGCAGGGGCCCGAGCCGCCCGACCGCGAGCGGGATCAGCAGCCGCGGCCGGCCCGCCTCGTCCCGCAGGATCAGCACCCGCGTCTCGGCCGCGATCCCGGCGCCGGCATAGGCCGCGACCCAGTCGAAGCGCTGATACGGCGTCATCAGCGCCGCCGGATCGGCTTCCAGCGCTCGCCACGCGGTCTCCGCCGCCGGCAGATCGGAAAAAATCTCGACCGTGAGGGTGCCGCGGGCGGCGGCCCCCTCGAGCGCGGCCCGACCCAGGTTCTCGGCGAGTGCCGTCATGACGTGCGATCCCGGCTGCGCCCTTGAGGCGAAGGCCCGGACCCTCGCTCCGTTTCCCTCAAGCGTCGGTTATTGCGCGCAATCGATCTGTCGCGATGGGTAACGAATGCTTGTCGGGCTTGGCCTTAGGATGCGGAGCATGTCCGTCTCCCGCCCCCGCCTGTTCCGCGCCGGATTCGCCACGATCACCGCGCTCGGTGCCGACCGATGGCTCGGCCCCCTGGCTCGCGGGCGCGGCATCATCCTCACCTTCCACCATGTCCGGCCGGAGCCGCCCGCGCCGTTTTCCCCGAACGCGCTCCTGTCGATCACCCCGGCCTTCCTCGACCGGACGCTGACCGCTCTCAAGCAGCGCGGCTTCGAGATCGTCGGCCTCGACGCCGTGCCGGACCGCCTCGCCGACCCGGCGCCCGGACGTCCCTTCGCGGTGCTGACCTTCGACGACGGCTACCGCGACAACCTCGTCCACGCCCGGCCGGTGCTGGCCCGGCACGGCGCGCCCTGGACCCTGTTCGTCACGGCCGATTTCGCCGACCAGAGCGGGCGCCTGTGGTGGATCGAGCTGGAACGCGCGGTCGCCCGGCTCGACCGGGTGACGCTGGCGAGCGGCCTCGACTGCCCGGCGCGGAATACGGCGGAGAAGGGCGCCGCGTTCGAGGCGGCCTACCGGGCCCTGCGGGCGGGACCGGAAGAGGTTCTGCTCGATGAAATCGCCGGCTTGTGCCGCCGTGCCGGCCTCGTGCCGGGCACGGTCGCGGAAGAGCTTTGCCTGACCTGGGACGCGTTGCGCGCGCTCGGCCGCGACCCGGCCGTGACGCTCGGCGCGCACACGCTCTCGCATCCGATGCTCGCCAAGCACGATGCGAGAACCGCCCGCCGCGAGATGGACGAGAGCCGCGTCCGGATCGAGGCCGAAACCGGCCGTTCGGTGCGCCACCTCTCCTACCCCGTGGGCGATCCGACCTCGGCGGGCCCGCGCGACTTCACGCTCGCCCGCGATCTCGGCTTCGCCACGGCGGTGACGACGCGGCCGGGCCATCTCTTTTCCGACCACGCCGCCCATCCCCACGCCCTGCCGCGGGTCTCGGTGAACGGGCTGCACCAGACCGACGCGGCGCTGGCGAGCCTCCTCTCCGGCGTGCCTTTTCTGGCATGGAACCGCGGGCGGCGGCTCAACGTCGGCTGAGCGGGCGCGCCCGCTTCATGAGGCATTCCTAAGCCGCCGATCAGGCGCCCGCCCCTCGCCAAGCCGATCCGTTCTTGGCACAGGGGGCGGACCGGATGACCGGACCCAAACCCTTGAAGCGGCTCCCGGAGCCTGCTTCGCAAGGCGGGCGCATCCATCGATCGGCTGAGAAGCCGCGCTCCGACGCGACACGATCGGGCGGGCTTCGAGGAGAGGAACACACCCATGAGACATCGCGCCCTCGCCGCGGCCCTCCTGCTCGCGCTGCCGCTGGCGGCGGGCGCCCAGGAGGCTCCCAAAAATGAAGCCCCCGCGGGCGCGCCGACGGAGGCGCCCCCGCCCGAGCCGAACCGGCAGCAGACCAACGCGGCCAAGCTCGCCGGGCTGATGCGCTTCGTCGGCGAGTCCTGCAAGGACGTCCAGCCCGACTACGAGCGCTTCAAGGCGGTCGTCGCCAAAATGGGCGTGGACCTCGATGCGATCTCGAAGGGCGAGTTGCTCATGCGCAGCATGAGCTACACCGAGGCCTACCGGAAGAACGTCGACGAGAGCTGCCGCAAGGCGGCCGAGCTGTTCGGCGAGAAGGGCAGCAGCATTCCGGGACTGGTGCTGCGCAAGGCCTCGTAGTCGGTCCCCACCTTAAGCGCCCATTCACCGCGTTGCGCGAGAGTGCGGCACGAGTGGCGTTCGGCGGCGCGGACCTGGTTGAGGTCGGGGCCGCCGCGAGTGTGGGCGGGGGCGATGGCGGGACGGTCCCGGGCGCCGGGTCTTAAGACGGTCCTGCGGGCCGGGCTCGCGCTCGGCCTGATGAGCGTCAGTGCCGAAGCCGCCAAGCTGGTCTCGGCCAAGGGCAGCCAGGCCGAGGGCTACGGCCGCATCGTCCTCACCTTCGACACGCCGGTCTCGGTCAAGGCGCGGCAATCCGGCACCGTGCTGGTGCTCGGCTTCGGCGAGGCGGTCTCCGCCGGCCCGGAAAAGATCGCGGCGGGCATGCCCGATTACGTCTCGGCGGTGCGGCGCGACCCCGACGGCGCGGCGATGCGGCTCGCGCTCCAGCGCGGCTACCGGATCAACGTGCAGGACGCCGCCGAGCAGGTCTTCATCGATCTTCTGCCCGCGAGCTGGAGCGGCTTCCCGCCCCCGCTGCCCCCGGAGGTGGTGGCCGACCTGATCCGCCGGGCCGCCGCGGCGGAAGCCCAGCTCAAGGCCCGCACCCCGGCGATCGTGCGGCGCCCGCTCACCCTCGAACTGTCGCACAACGCCCTGCGCACGCGGCTCAGCCTCAGCCTGCCCGAGGGCACCGAGGCCGCCTTCAGCCCGCAGGACAAGTCCACCCGGCTGACGCTGCCGGGGGCGTGGCGCATCGACGACCGCAGCCTGCGCGGGCGCTTCGACCCGGCGCTCGGCCGCGTCGCCATCGATGCCGACGACAGGGAAGCCCACGTCCTCATCACGCCGGCCGAGGGCGTCGCCGTCTCGACCGCCCGCGACGGCGACGTCGTCACCCTCGATTTCCTGACGAAGCCGCTTCCCACGGCCGAACTCCCGGCGATCCCGCAGCCCCCCTCCCCTGCCCCGGCGGCGGCTCCGGCTCCGGTGAAAGCCGCGGAGACGGCACCGCCTCCCGTCGCTGCGCCGGCCCGCACCGCCGAGCCCGCTCTGCCGAAGGCCGGCGCCGGCCTCGTCTTCCCGTTCCGCAAGCGGGTGCCCGCCGCCCTGTTCGAGCGCGGCGGCGTCGTCACCCTGGTCTTCGCCACGACCGATCCGGTGGCGTTGCCGGCCAAGGCCTCGGCGGATCTCGTCCCCCTCGGCGAACCCACCCGCAGCGGCGGCTTCACCGTCATGCGCTTCGCCAAGCCCGCGGGCCGCCTCGTCGATCTGTTTCCCGTCACCGAGCCGGACGGCTGGGAGCTGGCCTCGGGCGACGGCACGGTGCCGAGCGAGAGCCTGACCGCGCAGCGCCGCCAGGGCCAGCGCGAGCGCATCGGCATCAGCGTGCGCCTGCCCGGCGTCGGCCCGGCGGGCTGGCTCGATCTCGACGGCGAGCGCATCGCCGTCGTCACCGCCGACGGGGTGAAGCGGGCGGCGGTCGCCAAGGCGCAGCGCTTCGTCGAGTTCGAGCTGATCCCGAGCCGGGTCGGGCTCGCGGTGCTGGCGCTCGCCGACGACCTCACCGTCCAGCCCGATCTCGACGCCGTCGCCATCGGCCGCGAGGGCGGCATGGCGGTGTCGGGCTCGGACAACGTCGCGGCGGCGTCGGGCCCGCCGCGCGCGCCCGATCCGCCGGTCGGCGCCGTGTCCGACCTCGTCATCGACAACGACGCCTGGGAGCGGGCTCGCCGCGGCGATGTCCGCACCACCCTGCGCGAGGCCTTGAACGGGATCACCGAGGCGAGCCGGCGCGACCGGGGCGCCGCCCATGTCGCGCTGGCCCGGACCATGATGGCCAACGGCCTTTCCGTCGAGGCGCTCGGCGCGCTGGCCACCGCTGCGGCCGACGACGTGGTGGTCGAGGGCGATCCGCTGACCGGGCTGATGCGCGGCATCCTGCTCACCCGCATGGGCCGCCTCGGCGAGGCGCGCCCGCTGCTGACCGCGCCCGCGCTCGCCGCCAACCCGGAGGCGCGGCTGTGGCGCGGCCTGCTCGATGCCGAGGCCGGGCGCTGGGGCGACGCGCGCGCCGCGTTCCAGGCCGGCAACGGCGTGCTGCGGCGCTATCCCGACGAGATGGCCTCGCTGTTCTACGCCTCCGCCGCGGAGGTCGCGGTCGAACTCGGCGACTGGGAGGAGGCCGCGCGCGCCTCCTCCGCCGCGGGCCGCGGGGCGAGCGACACAATCCGCGACCGCATGGCCCTGCTGCGCGCCCGCATCGACGAGGCGACCGGCCGCGGCACCGCGGCGCTCGCCGCCTACGAAACCCTGAGCAACGAGGCCGTCTGGCCGGTGGCCGCCGCCGCGACCCTGCGGGCGGCAACGCTGGGCCACACGCTGGGCAAGACCATGCTCCCCGACGCCATCGACCGGCTGGAGGGCCTGCAGCTCCTCTGGCACGGCGGCCCGACCGAGATCGGCACGCTGGCGGCGCTTGGCGGCCTCTACGAGGAGGCCGGGCGCTGGCGCAAGATCTTCGCGACCGCGCGGCGCGGCTCCGTCCTCGCGCCGGACGCGCCCGCGATCCGCTCGCTGCACGAGCAGGCCCAGCGGGTGTTCGAGGACCTGTTCCTCGGCGTCCGCGGGGAAAAGCTCAACGGCGTCGAGGCTTTGGCGCTCTATTTCGACTTCAAGGACTTCGCCCCGCCGGGGCGGCGGGCCGACGAGATCGTGCGCCGCCTCGCCGACCGGCTGGTCGCCCTCGACCTGCTCGATTCGGCCGACGAGTTGCTGCAATACCAGATTGAGCACCGCCTGACCGGCCCGGCCCGCGCCTCCGTCTCGGCCCGGCTCGCCACGATCCGGCTGATGGACGGCAAGCCGCTGGAGGCGATGGCGACCCTCGACGCCACCCACCAGCCCGGCCTGCCCGAGGACGTGCGCCGCGCCCGCGCCCTGCTGCGCGCCCGCGCCCTGTCCGACCTGTCGCGCACCGATCTGGCGCTTGAGACCGTCGAGGGCGAGACCGGCACCGACGCCGAGCGGCTGCGCGCCGACATCCTGTGGTCGGCCCGGCGCTGGCGCGAGGCCGGCGAGGCGCACGAATTGCTGCTCGGACCCGCGTGGCGCTCGGGCAAGCCGCTCGACGAGGCGGCGCAGGCCGACGTGATCCGCGCCGCCATCGCCTACGGGCTCGCGGGCGAGGGCCTGGGGCTGGAGCGGTTGAAGGCGAAGTTTTCCGGATTGATGGCCGAGAGCGCGGATGCCCGCACCTTCGCCATGCTGACCCGCCCCGACGCCGCCCGCAGCCCCGCCTTCCGCGACGCCGCCCTCAAGGCGACCAAGGCCGAGACGCTCGCCGCCTTCCTCACCGAGTACCGCAAGCGCTACCCCGACACCGCCGTGCCCGAGCGCGGCAGCGAGGCACCGGGCAACCGCGCCGAGGCGCCGGGCGCGGCGACGCCGCCGGGGTGAGACGGCGTGGGTATCCGGCAAGCGGCTCGGAGGCTTGATGCCCGTATCCGCGGCGCGTTGACGCTGGTTGAATCCTGAAGTAGAAAATCTCCGCGCCTCGCCGCAGGCTTCGCTACTTGAGGTTTTTCGCTTCAGGTCTCGGGGTTTATGGCAGCGCTTGATTTGAGGGGCCTGTTCTTCGGCCGGTGATGGATACGTGCCCGGTGCAGCATAGCATTCGGGTCTCGATTGCTCTCACGGAACCTTAGCTCTTCATGGGGCGGTACGGCTGTCGTCAGCCTTGCCGCCCCTTTTCCTGTCATGAACCGGGTTTTGTCCCGTTGCGCAGGATGGTGGGGCCGGTGGGCCGATGGTAAGCCGGAAGTCGAGCTTGCCTGCCGAGTCGGGCGACGCGCCTGTTGGAGACCACCCGCCCCATGAAAGCCGCGCGGGAGATCGAGCTGAAGCTGGATTGCGACGCGGGCGATCTGGCGGCGCTCGCCGTCCATCCGCTGCTCGATTCGCAAGAGGCGGGCACGCTCACCCTGCGGGCCACCTATTACGACACCGATGCGGGCGATCTGCGCGCCGCCGGCCTATCGCTGCGGGTGCGCCGCGAGACCGGCCCGGACGGCGAGCGGGTGATCCAGACCCTGAAGGCCGGGGCCGGCGGCGCCGGTTTGTTCGACCGGGCCGAGTGGGAGCGGGCGATCCCCGGCCCCGCGCCGGACCGCGCCGCCCTCGATGACACCCCCGCGGATAAGGTGCTGGCCGAGGCCGGAGAGCCGGAGATCGCCGCCCGCTTCTCCACGGTGATCGAGCGGGGGGTGCGCCCGATCCGCTACGGCGCCTCGACCATCGCCGTCACCCTCGACCGCGGCCGGATCGAGACTCCGGGCGGCGAGGTGCCGGTCTGCGAGGCCGAACTCGAACTGAGCGAGGGCGATCCCACCGACCTGTTCGCCCTGGCCCAGGCGCTCGCCGAGACCGTGCCGCTGCGCCTCGGCGCCCTCACCAAGAGCGAGCGCGGCGAGGCGGCGCTCGCGGGCCGTCTCGACCGGCCGAGCAAGGCCGAGCGGGTCGGGCTCGATTCCGATGCAAATGCGGGAGAGGCCTTCGCCGCGGTGGCCCGCGCCTGCCTGCGCCACCTGCGCCTCAACGAGGCGGTGTTTCTGGAGAACCGCGACCCGGAGGCGCTGCACCAGATCCGCGTCGCCCTGCGGCGGCTGCGCTCGGCCTTCACCCTGTTCCGGCCGCTCTTGGCCGCCGATCCCGCCGCCGCGACCTTGCGCGACGAGATCAAGCGCGTCACCGAGCCGTTCGGGCGGGCGCGCAACCTCGACGTCTTCCTCGACGAGACGCTGGCGCCCGAGATCGAGCGGCGCCCCGACGAGACCGGCCTGCACGATCTGCGCGCCCTGCTCCTCCCCGAGCGCGAGCGGGCCTACGCCGTGGTGCTGGCGATCCTCGACAGCGCGGCGTGGCGCGGGCTGATCATCGATCTCGTCGCCTGGATCGAGGCCGGGCCCTGGCGCCGCAGCGGGACCGAGCGGGAGCGCCCGGCCCCAAAATTCGCGGCGGAGGTGCTGGAGCGCCTGCGCCGCCGGATCAAGCGGCGCGGGCGCCGCCTCGACCGGCTGGAGCCGGAGGCGCGCCATCAAGTGCGGATCGAGGCGAAGAAGCTGCGCTACGGCGCCGAATTCTTTGCCGGGCTCTATGCCGAGGGCAAGGCGCGCCGACGCCACCGGGCGTTCGTGGCCGCACTCGCGGCATTGCAGGACCATCTCGGCGCGCTCAACGACATCGCGACCGCCCACGAGATCGGCGCCGGCCTGATCCCGCCGGAGTCTCGGTCCGGCGACGCCCCCGATCCGGCCGCGGCCCTGTTCTCCGCCGGCCTCGTCGCCACCGACGTCGAGGCCCGCAGCGAGAGTCTACTGAAGGACGCCGCGGAGGCGCATGCGGCGCTGCTGGAGGTGCGCCCGTTCTGGCGTTGATCAGGTATCGGACGCGGGCAGCCGCACCGCGACCTCGTTGCGGCGCAGGAAGGGAATCGAGAACGGCGGATCGTAGCCCATGAAGAAGGGCGGATCGGGGTGCCGTTTCCCCGCCTTGTCGAGCACCTCGGTGAGGATGGCGGATTGCTGGCGTCGCACGTCCGGCGCCGTGCTGCCGGAGAAGCGCAGGACCGCCAGCCGCTCCTGCGGGATGCGCACGATCCGCACGCCGGCCTCGGTCGGCTCGGGCGGGCCGGCTTCCACCACCTTCCGCGGCAGGTAGAACCGCATCGTCCCGGCCGTTCCCTGCTCGACCGGCACCGTCATGGCGATCATTTGCCCCTCAGACTCGACCGGCGTCGTCATCGCGATGCGCGCCTCGCCCCGGTTGGCGCCGGTGATGTAGCGAAACAGCCGCCCGAACGCCTCGCCGTCCTGCTGGCCCTTCGCGTCGGTCTCGACGGCGACGCGCGGCTCGTAGGCCCGCACCTCCACGCCGCGGTCGAGCCGCTCGACCACCGCGTAGCGCGGCTCCTCGTAGGTCGCCCGGATGCCGACGACCGAGAGCGCCGATTCGAGGAAGGTGAAGAGGTAGTAGACGACTTTTTCCAAGGTTCGGATTCCGCAGGCTCGCGCGCGACGCGAACACCAAAAGATCGGGCGGCGGAGGCCGTTCCCACTCTGGGGTGGCCGGAATGCCGCGGGCCGGCGGCGGCACCGAGCCGGCGCTTCGGCATTAGTCGTGGACCGGAACTCGGGAGGCAATCGTGGCCCACGTCCTCGTCATCGGCGCAAGCCAAGGCATCGGCCTGGAGACCGTGAAGGCGGCGCTCAAGGCGGGCCACCGCGTGCGCGCCTTCGCCCGCTCCGCCGCCGACATCGCGATCACCGATCCCGGCCTGGAGCGCTTCACCGGCAACGCGCTGGATGCAGGCGACGTCGCCTCTGCGGTCGAGGGTGTCGATGTCGTGGTGCAGGCGCTCGGCGTGCCGGCCTCGAAGCTGCTCGGCCCCGTCACCCTGTTCTCGGAGGCGACCAACCGGCTGGTGCCGGCGATGGAGCGGGCGGGCGTGCGCCGCCTCATCGCGGTGACCGGCTTCGGCACCGGCGACAGCCGGGACGCGATCGGCCTGTTGCAGCGGGTGCCGTTCCGCCTCGTGTTCGGCCGGGCCTACGACGACAAGGACGCGCAGGAGATGCGCATCCGCAAGAGCGGGCTGGACTGGACCTTCGTGCGCCCCGGCGTGCTGACGCCGGGTTCGGCCACCGGGCGCTACAAGGTGCTGACCGACCCAAAATCCTGGCGCAACGGCCTGATCGCGCGGGCCGACGTGGCGCATTTCATCGCCGGCGAGATCGATCACCCGGCTCACGTGAAGCAGGCGGTGGTGCTGGTCGGCTGATCGTCAGCGCTCGGAGAGCAGCCGCGGGATGCCTGAGCGCAGCTTGAAGAAGCCGCGGGTCGAGAGCGGCCACGCCGCCTCGTCCCAGGCCCGGCGCACCCGCAGGCAACCCTCCGGCAGCGCATCGGCCGAGGGGCCGACCGGCGCCCAGGCCGTGACGACGGGCAATCCGCCGGTCCAATCCGGCCCGATGCTCGGCGCGACCTCGCAGCCGAAATGCGCGGCGGCGCGCCCCAACCCATCGGCCATCGCGGCCTCGTCCGCCGCGCGCACCTGCTCCGCGGCGCCCGGCGCGTGGGCGACCAACCCGCCGACGCGCCGGACTTTCGCGCCGTCGAGGGGCAGGCTCTCGGGGTGGAGGTCGTCGAGATGCAGCAGCAGCGCGACCTCGCCCGTCGGCGGCGTATCGGCAGGGCCGAGCTTTTCCTCCCGCGGCGGCCGCTGTTCTTCGAGGGCGTCCGGGTACTCGTCGAGCCCGGTGGGATCGAACCGGCCCTCGGTGTAGCGGCGGATGTTGTCGGCCCGCGCGACGTAGTGCTTGCCGCGCGTGTGCAGGCCCGCCACCCAGCGCCAGGACAGGGTGTTGCTCGCCGGATCGCCGTCGCGCAGATGCTCCAAGAAGAACGCGGCGCCGAGCGGCCAGGGCAGGCGCAGGGAAAAAATCCAGATCGAGGCGAACCACATCCGGGCGTGGTTGTGCAGCCAGCCGGTGGCGACGAGTTCGCGGGCCCAGTCGTCGAAACCCTCGATGCCGGTGCGGCCCTCGACCGCCGCCTCGTAGGTGCGGCGCAAGCCGGGCTCGGCCTTCAAGCGTTGCCGCTGCGCCTCCACTTCCGAGAGATAGCCGGTCCAGGCCTCGGGATGGGTCTCGAGATGGCCCTTGAAGTAGGTCCGCCAAAAAACTTCGGTGACGAACTTTTCCGCGCCCTCCTCGCCGAAGGCCGCGAGCGCGGCGTCCGCCACCTCGGCCTCGGTCAGCAGGCGGCGGCGCAGGTAGGGCGACAGCGCCGAGGTCGTGGGGTGCTTCTCCGGCCCGCGGTCGGTGTTGCGGGCGGCGGCATAGTCGGCGCCGGCCCCGTCGAGGAAGGCCGCCAGCCGTTCGAGTCCGGCGGCGCGGGTCATGGGGAAGTCGCGGGTCATGCGGCCGAGATAGCGCGGGACGCGGGGCCGGCCGTGCGACCCAATCGCCGGTCCCGGCCGTCTCGCGGCCGGGACCGGCCCAAAGAACTACTTGTCGAGGGCGTTCTCGACCGTGTCCTTGGCCTTGCCCTGCTCCTGCTGGGCCTGACCGCGCAGCTTCTGTTCGCGGCCTTCGGCCTTCAGTTGCTCGTTGCCGGTGAGGTTGCCGACGCCGCGCTTGGCGCTGCCGAGCGCCTCGTTGCCGAGGCCTTTCAGGCGATCGACGGCGCCCGCGGTGGTCGGGGTGTCGTCGGCGAGCGCCGGGGCGGCGGCGGCCAGGGCGAGACCGAGGAGGGCGCCACGAAGGGCAGATGTGCGGAGGCTGCTCATTCGGTTCTCCGAAGCGTGCGTGTGGGGAGCGGGGAGATACCGGCCGGGCGGCGACCCGCAAGGGTCGGCCCCGGCCGGATCGAGTTAAAGTGATGGTCTCTTTGCTGGCCTCAAGCGCCGGCGCCCGCATCCGCGGGCTTAGGCTGCTCGCTCCGCTAGACGCCTCGGCTCACGCCGAGGCCGCTGCGCGGGGCGCTCTTCGCGCCCGGACATCCGGAGCCATTGCTCGTTCCGAACGATGGCTCAAGATATTTGCCGGCTTACTTCTTCGGCTCGGAGCCGAGATAGACGTATTCCGGGGCGGCGCGGAGCTGGTCCTTGTCGGTGTCGATCACCGCGTCCAGCGCGCCGCCGTCCTTGCGGGTCAGCTTCAGGGTCTCGGGGGCGATGGCGACGTATTTGGCGTTGAGGCCGAGGAAGCCGCCGACGCTGACGACGTAGGATTTCACCGCGCGCTTGTCGTCGAACACGATGTCGGCGACCGAGCCGATGCTCTCGTTGGCGCCGTTGCGGATGGTGGTGCCGATCAGCTTGGAGGCGACCACGTCCTCGGGGGCCTGGGCGACGAACTTGACCCGCAGGTCGTCGTTCATCGTCGCGGGCTGGGCCGGGATCGGGGCGGGCTCCTGCTTCGGCGCCTGCGTCGATTCCGGCGCGGATCGCTGCGCCGGCTGCGGATTCGTCTCTTGCGCGAAGGCCGGGGCGCCGGCCAGCAGGGTGAGGGCGCACAGCAGCGGGCGAAGGGTCATCGGGGCGGTGTCCTCGTCTGGATCGGAAGCGGGTTCGGGCGCGGCGGCCCGGTCCGCTGTGGGCGGATCGGGCAACCGGATGATGACGGTGGGGGCGGGTGGCGCCGCCCGCCTCTTGTGCGCCGCCGCATGAACGGATCGCGGGCGGCTCGGTTCCGGCGACGCTTGGGGCGTGTTTGGTATTCTCGCACCAATCACGCCCTCTTGATGGATCGGTCGCCGACGCCCGGCCGCACCGGGCGTCGGCTCGTCGCGATCAGAACTCCGTCGGCTTGGCGCCGGCCCGGTCCATGCGCTGGGCGGTCTCGCCCAGCAGCGCCTGCATCGCCTGCCGCTGCGGCATCTGCAGGACGGGATCGAGGGCGCGGATCGTCCGGTAGATCAGCGCGGCGGCGGCACCACCGAGCAGCGGCGCGACCACGAACAGCCAGAGCTGCTGCAGCGCGGCGCCGCCCGCGAACAGGGCCGGGCCGATGCTGCGAGCCGGGTTGACCGAGGTGTTCGTCACCGGGATCGAGACGAGGTGGATCACCACCAGCACCGCGCCGATGGCGAGGCCGGCGAAACCCACCGGCGCCTTGAGGTCGGTCGCGCCGAGGATGGTCAGGACCAAGAGGCCGGTCAGCAGGAACTCGATGAGGAAGGCCGCCGTCATCGCGTAATGGCCGGGCGAGCGCATGTCGTAGCCGTTCGAGGCGAAGCCCGTCGCGACGGCGTCGAAGCCGGGGCGACCGCTGGCGATGACGTAGAGGATGCCGGCGGCCGCGACCGCGCCGAGCACCTGGGCGATCACGTAGGCCGGCAGCCGGCCCGCGTCGAACTTGCGGCTCAGGGTCAGGCCGAGGGTGACGGCCGGGTTGAGATGGCAGCCGGAGATCGGCCCGAGCGCGTAGATCAGGGCCATCAGGGTGAAGCCGAAGCTGAGCGCCACGCCGCTGTAGCCGATGTGGTCGCCCGCCAGCACGGCGCTGCCGCAGCCGCACAGGACGAGGACGAAGGTGCCGATGAACTCGGCGAAGTAGGGTCGCATGGTCTCAAGTCTCCTTTCGTGAGAGCGGGATTTTGCGGGGTGGATCGATGGGTCCGGGCCGCACGCGACCGCCGCCGCGCGCGGGCGGTGTTGCGGGTCGATGCGGTGGGGAGGGCGGCCGGGCCGGTGGCCGCAATGCAGTGCGTCGGCCAAGCGCCGACGACGCCCGTCACCGGGTCGGTGACGGGGAGAGTGTGACGAAGACTGACGAAACCTCCGTGGTGCCGAGGTGACGAACAGGCCCTCAAGTGGTCGCCGGCTTGCGGCTCACAATGATATGAAATTACCAGTAAGCCGGTTTTTGTTATTCGGATCGGCAGGGAGTGCCCGCGTCGATCGTGCCCGCTCGCGCGAGGGAGCCTTGGCCGTTCGGGCGTGTTGACCCCGGGGGCGGGCGCCGCCCGACCGAACCGTGACCACAGGACAACCATGGCCGAGGGGCCCGAACTGACCGGCGAGGGATGGACCCTCGAAAGCTTCACCGGGGCGATCCATCGCGGCGGGGTCGGGCTTTGGGCGTGGTCGCCGACGCAGCGGCTGGCCCAGCTCGACGGCCTGTGCCGCGAATTCTGGGGCACCGCGGAGACCGTAGTGCCGATCGACGCGCTGTTCGCCCGCGTCCATCCCGAGGATCGCGAGATGATGATGCGGGAGTGGATGGCGAGCGCCGACGACCCGCACGCCTACAGCTTCGATTTCCGCATCGGCGCAGGGCCGGACGCGCGCTGGATCTCGGCCCGCGGCGTCGGCGGCGAGACCGGGCGGGTCGGCGAGTGGCTTCAGGCGATCTTCCTCGACATCACCGAGCGCAAGCGGGCGGAAGAGGCCGAGCGGCTGCTCGCCGACGAACTCGCCCACCGGGTCTCGAATATGTTCACGGTGGCCCGCGCGCTGACCGCCATCGTGGCCCGCGACGCCAAGTCCGCGCCGCTCTTCGCCGAGGACCTGTCGCGCCGCTTCGGCGTGCTCCACGAGGCGACGACGCTGGCCACCCGCGCGCACCGGCTCGACCAGGGCAGCGTGCCGTTGCGGAACCTCGCCGAGCGCATCCTCACGCCCTACCGCGACGGCGCCGAGATCCGGGTCGAGATCGCCGAGGGCGCGGTCGTCGCCCCCGACCACGTCAACGACTACGCCATGATCTTCCACGAGCTGGCGACGAACTCGGCCAAGTACGGCGCCCTGTCGGGCCGCGGCACCCTGCGCCTCGGCGGCGGCGTGGCGGACGGCACGCTGCGGCTCACCTGGGACGAGACCGGCACGCCCGCGGACGGCCCCAAGGCCGACGGCACCGGCTTCGGCTCGCGCCTCCTGCGCCAGACGATCGAGCGCAGCCTCGGCGGCCGCTTCGAGCGCGTCATCGACGCGGGCGGCATGCATTTCGAGATGAGCGTGCCGGTGGGGTGAGGCGACGGCCTCACGCCGTGAGGCCGTCGTAGCGCGACAGGTCGGGCTCCGTACCCTTCTGCGTGAAGACCTTCGCGAACAGGCCGCGCAGGCGGGGCCGGCTGGCGAGGCCGAGGGCGCCGTGCAGCAGGCGGATGCCGAGGCGGCTCTTCGGATGCATGATCCGCGGCCCGATCTTCGGCACGCCCGCGGCCTCCTCCACCATCGGCCGCATCGCCCGCTCGTAGGCCGCCAGCGCGCTCGGCACATCGTTGGCGGACAAAAACTCGCCCGCGAGCACGGTGGCACCGGTCACCGCGAGCGTCGCGCCGATGCCGGCGAGCGGGGTCACGCACCATGCGGCGTCGCCCGTCAGCACCACGCGCCCGTTCGACCAGCGCGGCATCCGCACCTGCCGCAGGACGTCGAAGTAGAAGTCGTCCGTGTCGTCCAGCGCGGCGAGGATGCGCGGCGCCTCCCAGCCCGTGTCGGCGAAGCGTTCGCGTAAGAAGGCCTTCTGGCGGGCGGCGTCCCAGTCCTGCGCGCCGGGCAGCGGCCCGTGCAGCGCCAGCATCGCCCGCGTGGTCCCGTGCGGGTCCGGGCGCAACTGCACGCTCCGGCCGCCCGGCGCGTTGTACCAGCGCCAGAGCCGGTCGTCGGAGGGCGCGCGGGGGATCGTCAGGTAGGCGATGGTGAGGTCCATCGGGCGCGGCGCGTTCTCGCCCGGAAACACGCGTTCGCGCGTGGCCGAGCCGACGCCTTCGGCGACGATCACCGCGTCGAAGGTTTCGGTGCCGCCGCTCGCGAAGGTGACGCTCGCGGCCTCGGGCGTCTGCTCGATCCCCGCCACGGCCTCGCCGAACCGAAACGCCGCCCGCTCCCGCGCGCCGTCGTAGAGCAGGCGGGCGAGGTCGCCGCGCAAAATCTCCATCTCGGCGGTCGGCCCGTCGCCCGCGGCGTCTCCGGCGGGGAAGGTCGCGACGGGGCGGCCGTGGTGATCGACCCAGGCGGTGCCTTCCTCGCCGGTGCCGTGGTCGAGGGCGGCCCGTTCGAGCCCCATCCGGCGCAGGGCCTCGCGGCCGACGCCGCGGATATCGACGTTCTGGCCGCCGTCGCGGAAATCGGCAGCGCTCTCGACCACGGTGACGTCGAAGCCGTGCCGGCCGAGCCACCACGCGGCGGTGTTGCCGGCGATGCTGGCGCCGGTGATCAGGATGCGACGCGCCACCGAAACCCTCCGTCCCGCGTTCGGGACGGATAGAGGATTCCTTTCGCACCGCGGCAAGTGCGGCAATCACCCTTCATCCAACCCATCCCCCTCATCCTGAGGTGCGGAGCGTCAGCGTAGCCTCGAAGGAGGGCTCCAGCTCGCGCGCGGTCCCTGGAGCCCTCCTTCGAGGCCCGCCGAGGCGGGCACCTCAGGATGAGGGGGGGGTGGATGGGAGGGGTGCGGCCTCGTCTCAGCCGCCGCGCGAGCGGTCCGAGACCAGCCGCAGGCCCGGCGACGTGCGGGCGGCCAGGGCGGTGGCGACCTTGTGCTCCAACTCCCCGTCGCGGAACGGCTTGAGGACGATGGCGTCGGTGCCGTCGGCGCCGGCACGCGCCAGCGCGTCGGTGTCGGCAAAGCCCGTGACGAACAGCACCGGCATCCCCGGCCAGCGCTTGCGGATCTCGCCCGCGGCTTCCGCCCCGTTCATGCCCGGCATGGCGAAGTCGAGCACGACGAGATCGACGTTGGCATCGGCATCGAGGGCGGCGAGCGCCTGGAGGCCGGAGGCCGCCTCGCGCACGGTGTAGCCGGCCTCCGCCATCCGGGTCGCGGTCACCTCGCGCACGCCCGCGTCGTCGTCCACGACGAGGAGGACGGGGCGGCTCCCCGGCAGATGCGCCCGCGCGCCCTCGACGGCAGCGGGCAGAACGGGGGCCACCGTGTCCTCGGCCACGCGCGGCAGGTAGACCTTGATCGAGGTGCCCTCGGCCGGCACCGTGTCGATGCGAACGCCGCCGCCCGATTGCTTAACGAAGCCGTAGACCTGGGCGAGCCCGAGGCCGGAGCCCTTGCCGACCGCCTTGGTGGTGAAGAACGGCTCGAACACCCGCGCCAGCACCTCCGGCGTCATGCCGGTGCCCGTGTCGCTCACCGAGATCATCACGTACTCGCCGGGTTGCGGCTGCTCGGGCCGGGTCGGCGCCTCGCCGACCGTGACGTTGGCGGTTTCGATGGTGAGCCGCCCGCCCACCGCCATGGCGTCGCGGGCGTTGATGGCGAGGTTGAGAATCACGAGTTCGATCTGGGTCGCATCGACAAGCGCCGGCCAGAGGTCGTCCTGAAGCGTGGTCTCGATCTGGATCGCCCCGCCGATCGAGCTTTCCAAGAGGTCGCGCATCGACACGACCGTCTGGTTGAGGCTGACCGGCCGCGGCACCAGCCGCTGGCGGCGGGAGAAGGCCAGCAGCTGCGCGGTGAGCTTGGCGCCCCGCGCCGCCGCGCCGCGCATCATGTCGAGACGCCGCTTCGAGCGCTCGTCGGTGACGACGCGCTCCAGGAACTCGATGTTGCCGGCGATGACGGTGAGCAGGTTGTTGAAGTCGTGGGCGACGCCGCTCGTCAGCTGCCCGACCGCGTCGAGGCGCTGGACGAGGCGCAGCGCGTCCTCGGCGCGCTCGCGCTCAACGATCTGGTCCTGCAAAGCGGTGTTGGAGGCGGCGAGTTCGCTGGTGCGCTCCCGGATGCGCGTCTCCAGCGTGTCGTTGAGCGCCTGGAGCGCGGCCTCGGCGGCGGCCTTGTCGTCGCGGGCGCGCTGCTCGGCCAGTGCGCGGATGATGGTGCGGGTCATGCGCCCGAGGCGCTGCTTGGTGACGTAGTCGGTCGCGCCGTTCTTGATCGCCTCGACCGCGACCTCCTCGCCGAGCGTGCCCGAGCAGAAGATGAACGGCGTGTCGGGACATTGCTGGCGAGCGATGCCGAGCGCGCTCACGCCGTCAAAGGTCGGCAGCACGTAGTCGGCCAGGATGATGTCGTGGCGCCCCGGCTGCGCCGCGGCGGCGAACTCGTCGCGGGTGATGACCCGCTCGATCACCACCGGGTGGCCGAGATTGTCCAGCTCCGCCTCGATCAGCTCCGCGTCGAGGTCGCTGTCCTCCAGATGGAGGATGCGCAAGGGGCCGGCGGAGGGCCCGATTATCCGTTCGATGGCCAGCCTCCCCGGTGCGGCGGCGGCTCGTTGAGGAGCGCCCAGAACACGCCGATCTCCTTGATGGCGGCGAAGAACTCGTCGAAGGCGACCGGCTTCACCACGAAGGCGTTGACGCCGAGATTGTAGGAGCGGATCACGTCGGTCTCCTCGCGCGAGGAGGTCAGCATCACAACGGGGATGCCGCGGGTGACCGGATCGCCCTTCACCTTGGCCAGAACCTCCAGCCCATCGACCTTCGGCAACTTGAGATCGAGCAGCACCACGGCCGGATCCTGCACCGCCCGGTTCTCGTGCGGGCCCCGACGGTAGATGAAGTCGAGCGCCTCGGCACCGTCGCGGCAGATCACGATCTGGTTGGCGAGCTGGCTCGATTCGAGAGCCGCCAGCGTCAGCTCGATGTCGTTGGGATTGTCCTCGACGAGGAGGATCGGCTTCAGGCTCGCCATGCGCGTTTAAGCCTCCTCCCGGAGCGGCAGGGTGAAGTAGAAGCGGGCACCGCGGCCCGGCTCGCCTTCGGCCCAGGTCCGGCCGCCGTGGCGCTCGACGATGCGGCGCACGTTGGCGAGCCCGATGCCGGTGCCCTCGAATTCCTCGACCCGGTGCAGCCGCTGGAACACGCCGAACAGCTTCTCGACATAGGCCATGTCGAAGCCGACGCCGTTGTCGCGCACGACGAACACCGCCTCCCCCTCCTGCGGCGCCAGCCGCTCGACCGCGATGACCGCCGGCTCGCGACCGCGGGTGTATTTCACGGCGTTGGAGAGCAGGTTCTCCAGCACGAGCCGCAGCATCACCGGGTCGGCGTGGACGCGCCCGAGCGGGGCGATCTCCCACCGCACCGTGCGATCCGGCGGCACGTCCCGCAGCACCTTGCGGCGCACCTCCTCGACGAGCCCGTTCAGGTCGCCGCTCACCTTGTTGAGCGCGTGGCGGCCCATCTGCGAGAAGGTCAGCAGATTGTCGACCAGCGTGCCGGCGGAGAACGCGGCCTCGATGATGGTCTCGACATAGTGGCGGCCCTTGTCCGTGAGGTGGCTGCCCTCGCGGTTCTTGAGCAGGTTCGCGTAGCCGACGATGTGCCGGAACGGCGCGCGCAGATCGTGGCTGACCGAGTAGGAGAACGCCTCCAACTCCTTGTTGGAGCGCTGCAGCTCCTCGCTCATCGCCGCGAGTTCTTCCGCGCGGCGCAGCACGATGCCGAGCACCGAGGCGCGCAAATCCTTGGCCGCCTCGACCTCCGGTATCGACCAGGGCAACGAGCGGCCCTTCACCGTCTCCTTCCAGATCTCGAAGGATTTGCGCGGGTGCAGCCGGTCGGGGCCGCCCGCCGGGTCGGGATGTGCCGCCTTGACCGGGTTGCCGCCCCACTTGACGGTGCGAACGACCTCGGGCCGGAACCACAGAACGTAGCTGGCGTACTTCTTCGAGATCGAGATGGCGAGGAGCCCGCTCGCCCGGTCGGCGATGGCTGCGGCGCGCGAAAACTCCTCGGAGAGGGCGTCGGTGGCGACCACGTCGTCGGCCTCGGCCCGCTCCGAGAGCCATTCGTAGAGGGCGCGCACCTCGCGCTCGGGCGGGGTCGATCCGAGCAGGCGGCAGCGATCCGCGGTCACCACCGCCGCGCCCGAGGCATCGACGAGCGCCAGCACGTCGTCGGGGTGGTTGAGCAGGCCGTCGATGAAGCTCTCTTCCTCGGCCATGAAGCCTAAGAGCCGCGCCTGCACCTGTCCGAGCGCGAGGCGCTGCTCGGCCTGCTCGCCGCGGACTTTCGCCGAGAGTTGCAGGGCGAAGATCTGGGTGAGGAAGTCGCAGGCGTTGCGGGCCTGGAGCGGCACCCGCTTCGGGTCGTGGTTGTGGCAGGAGACGAGGCCCCACAGCGCGCCGTCGACGAGGATCGACACCGACATGGAGGCCATCGTGCCCATGTTGCGCATGTACTCGACATGCACGGGCGAGACCGAGCGCAGCACCGACTGGCTGAGGTCGAGCGGCCGACCCGCGGGCGTCGTACCGGGGCGGATCGGCACGGGCCGGTAGCCGGCATCCGGGATGATGCGCAGGCGGTTGCGGCGGTAGAGTTCGCGCGCCTGGGCCGGGATGTCGGAGGCGGGAAAGCGCAGATCGAGATAGCTCGGCAGCACCCCGTTGCCGGCCTCGGCCAGCACGGTGCCGTGCCAGTCGCGGTCGAACCGGTAGACCAGCGCCCGGTCGAAGCCGGTGACGTGGCGGATGTCCTCGGCGAGCAGCTGGCACAGGTCCTCGACGCTGCCGGCCGCGTGCAGCCGCTCGACGAAGGCGCGCAGCCGCGGCGTCAGGGCATCGAGCCCGGCATCGCCCGAGGCGTCGTCGGTCTCCTCCAGTTCGAGCACGACGAGACCGTCGACCCGGTGCGCGGCCACCTCGTAGAACAGCCGCGCGTCCTCCGACCCGAGCGCCACGGTGCGCAGGTAGGTGGCGCCGTCCTGGATCGCCCCGCCGTCGAGATAGCGGCGCACCAGCGCGTCGAGTTCGGGAAAGGCTGCTTCGAGCCGGGTGCCGACGGCGGCGGATTCCGGGGCGTTGGCGCTGGCCTGGACGATGGTGCCGGAGGCATCGAGCGCGAGCAGGAAGCCGTGCGGCTGGACGCTGCCGACGATGTGGATCGGCTCGCGATCGCACGCCGTCAGGTCGAGGGAGAGCCGGGCCGCCGTGCTGTGCTGATTCAAGCCTGGATTCCATCCCCGACGGATCGGCCCGCGGGCCCGCGCGTCCTGATATCAGCCGGATGGGGGAGGGCGATATAGGCCATAGGTACTGGTACGGTCGCCGCCCCTCGGGCGGATCGTCCCAGGCGCGGGCTCGCCCGACCGAGCCGCCCGGCGCGGCGGGACGATGCGCTCCGGCCGGACGGATCACAATCCGTTCATCGATCGGTGCTCGCATTGATTGTGCATAGGGGAGATGTAAACAGCGAAATCACACGCGCTCCGCGTGCATTCGGCTCGGCATCGAGCCCCGCAGAGGACATGACTTCCATGGCTTTAGCCAGCGAGCACCTGTTCATCGCGAAGCTTCGCCTCGGCCAGGCCGAATTCTACCGCGATCTCGACCAGTGTCCCAGCTGGACGGCCCTCCTCGACGGGACGGCGTCGGCCGCGACCTATCTCGATTTCCTGATCAAGGCCCGTCATTACGTGACCTTGACCTATCCGCTCCTCAGCGGACTGAAGAACAGGCTGATCGAGCTGTCCGGCGACGAGGCGCATATCGCCTTCGCCGCGCAGAAGATCGATGAGGAAACCGACCACGATCTCCTGATCGACAACGACATCGCACGACTCGGCTACGATCCCGCCGCGGTGCTGCCGAGCGGAAGGGGCAACTGGGTTCCGGTCTACGAGGCGTGGATCAAGGCCACGCTGGCATCGGCCCATCCCAACGGGGTCCTGGGCGCCGCCTATGCCCTGGAAAGCCTCGCCGTCGCGCGAGCCGGGAAGATCACCGAAGCCCTGCGAACCCGCAGCACGATTCCCGGCATCACGGAAAGCCTGACGTTCCTCGACCTTCATGCCATCGCCGACGTCGGCCATGTCGAGGACTTGGAATGGATGTTCATCGGCATGTCGCCCGCCGACCTCGACATGATCTACCGGACCACGCTTGTCACCCGAGCGATGTATGTCGGCATCACTCAGGACATGGCGCTCCATTAGCATCGGGTCTCAAAGAGCGCATCCCGGCAGGGATCCGATGATCGAGATCGTTCGTGCGACATCGATACGGCAGATCGGCGAGGCTTCGGCCCTGCGTTACGACGTCTGTGTCGAGGTGATGCCCATGCGGGGCATCGCGAATTCGGCCCGCCGCGAGATCACACCCTATGATGTCTTGAGCCGCACCCATCACCTGATGGCCTATGACGGCCTCGAAGCGGTCGGCACTCTGCGGGTCATCCTGCCGCGATCCCGCGCCGAGAGCGAGAGCCGATCGACCTACGGATTGTCCATGGAGGATTCGGTTTCGTTCAGCCTCGTCCCGCCGGGATGGAAGGTCTGCGAAATCGGCCGCTTCGCCGTGAGGCCCGCTTACCGGGGAACGGACGTCACGCGCCTGATCTACAGGGAATTGTACGGCATCCTGAAAGACAACGACATCGACTACTTCGGTGGATGCGCGCTGATGAGCACGAACGACATCGCGGATGCGGATCGCTGTTTCGATATCCTCCAGAAGCGCGGATTGTGTACCAACGGAATATGGGTTTCCCCGTCCGGCGCACCCGAGCCCGCCGCATCGGGACCCGCATCGGCGCGGGCCGATGAAGAGATCGCCGAAGACGCGGAGTTCCTGTCGCTGCCGGCCCTGGTCCGGTACTACCTCAGAGCCAGCTTTCGCGTCTGCGGCCGGCCCTTCTACGACGATCGTTATGATCGCTGCTTTCTCCCCATGATCTCCGAGCCGGACAGCCTGCGATTCGTACGGTTCGCCGGCCGCACGATCCTGGACTAGGCCGCGAACTCATAACGATTGGCACGGTTGCCCACGCTGATCGTTGGTCCTCCAGCCATGGAGGATCGTGAATGGCACGGTTTGATCTGACGGACGCGGAGTGGGCAGCGATCGAGCCGGTTC